>JAHJQL010000003.1 GCA_018819065.1 Nanobdellota archaeon
AATTGTTGGAGAAACAGCAGCAGTAATTGCAGTGATTAACTTCATCACCTGGGCTGCAAGCATCACTCCAAGCTGGACTCTTTGGATATGGATAATCTTTGGCATAATATTCATAATCGACTGGATGCTTGGAGGCGTTGCTGACAGGGGATTATCAGAGAAACAAACATGAAGAAAACATAATATTGTTGATGTTATATAGTATCTTTGGTACTGGTTGCGTGGATGCTATGTTATGATTTAGAATAAATCCACTTTCTCCACTTTAAGCTTCTCATAAACATTCGTCCTCAGGGTTTCCTCAATGCCGAAAGTGATAGTCCTGTCACTAAAAGCGCAGTCCTTGCAGGAGCCGCCAAGCTCTATCTTGACGGTGTCTTCTTCCAAACCTATCAGGCTCACATATCCTCCTTCAAGCGCGAGTTTTGGCCTTATCTGCTCTTCCAAGACTTTGTTGATACGATTCACTTTTTCTATGAAGCTTAGTGTTTCATACTCCCTTACTTTTTTCTCTTCTTTTGACTTTGGATTGTATTGAGGGTAGTTCTTCACAATAATATCATCAATGCTTGGATTCCTGTCATAATGACATTTGCCGCAGGCCTCGCCTGCCTTTGTCATCTCTCTTATCCTCCGGTGAAAATAATCATTAAAGCCCCCGGTATCTCCCTTTTCAAATTCACCACCAGCCATCATCCCCTGAAGCTCTTCATCTATTCCTCCAAGAAGATTAGTTATCGTCTTTTCATGAATATCATAGCAGTGGCACACAAGCGGTCCTTCCTCCTGTTCTATGAATTCCCAATCCTCCTTTGTAAGCTCGTCTTTGAAAAGCGTCTTGCCCTGATAAGCTCTAAGAATATTCTTCAATGCCTGTTCAAACATGACGGAGCAATGATGCTTTTCCTTTGGCACAGATTTTATAGTCTTTCCCTGTTCATCTACCTCTTTTAGCATGGATAGTATTTTTTGATTCGTGACCTTCAACTCTATTGAACCATCAGCTTTCTCCTCAAACACGCCTCCTTTAAACTTTTTCTCATTCAGGACCAGCTCAGCGCCCATTTCCGTCGCCCCTATCGAGCTTGTGCATCCGTAGTTGTAATAGGAAACTTTTTCGACCTCGTTTGAGTCGTCATTAACCAGCATGAAAAGAGTCATGTAATCCCCGCAAGCTCTGCTGCCATAGCTTCCGATAAACAGTGTCTTGTCTTCATCAACATCTTTCTTTGCGGAGATGACAAATCCTTGTTCGATTTTTTTTTGTAGCTCATTATCCTCGAGAAGCTTCAACAATCCAACCTTATCCTCGCTGTATTGAGGATTTCGGGACATTTCTATCAATTTTTTCGGATAATCCCATGCCATCATAATCACTCCTTGAAACCTGATATCAACCTCAGGTCTTCTATAACTTTTGGCAGAACCTGCCTTACATACTTCAGCTCTTCAGTTGTGTTATACCTGCTGAGGCTGAACCTTATCGTGCTGTTTATTATATCATGATTAATGCCCATTGCGTCAAGAACATATGGTATTGCAAGAGATTTTGAAGTGCAGGCGCTTCCTGAAGAGACACATATTCCTTTCTCACTTAGCCTGTCGATTATTGACTCCCCTTCAGCACCTGGAAATGTCAAGTTAAGAGTGTTAGGAAGTCGTGGAGCGTTCTTGGCATTAATCATCGTCTTAGGAATATTTTCTTCTATAAACTCCTGAAGATCATCTCTCTTTGAGCTGACACCAGTGTCTTCTCCAGCCACAAGATGCTCAGAAAGATGTTCATAAGCAAGGTCTGCTGCTTTTCCAAGTCCTGCAATCCCTGGCGTGTTCATGGTGCCTGCTCTCATAAACCCCTGCTGCTCTCCACCTATCATGAACTGCGCAATCTGCATTCTCACAAGTTTTCCACTAACATATTTTTTCAAAGGAAAATAAAGACCACCAACCCCTTTTGGCCCATGAAACTTGTGACCGGAAAACGAGAGCAGATCAATATTATCTCTTTTTACATCTACATGTATTTTTCCAACTGCCTGAGTTGCGTCTGTGTGAAAGATTATCGACTTGTCCCTGAGATATTCTCCAATCTCTCTTATAGGCATTATTGCTCCTGTCTCATTGTTTGCATACATCACCGAAACAAGAGCAGTCTCATCTGTGGCTGCCGTCATGAGATCTTCAAGCCTCACGACCCCCTGGTCTGTGACCGGAAGATAAGTCACCCTGTAGCCCTCCTTCTCAAGATATTGAGCGACATTCAGGACAGAAGGATGTTCAACAGCGCTTATGACCAAGTGCCTCTTATCAGAATGCTTCATGACCCCTCTCAAAACCCAGTTATTGCTCTCCGTTGCTCCGCTTGTGAAATATATGTTTTTGGGGCGACCATTAATAAGCCTGGCAAGACTTTCTCTTGCACCCTGCTCAACGTATTGTAGATTTGAGCCAAATGCGTGAGTGCTTTCAGAGTTGCCGTAATCACAAAGAAAATACTGCTTCATGACATCCACTACTTCAGGCGCGGCTTTGGTTGTTGAGTTGTTATCGAGATATACTATTTTGTCGCTCATCTTCAAACTGTGTTTGCATGCTTAATAAGGTTTCTAGCCTTCTTAATCATTCATTGATAATTCTTACTTATCAAAGCACAGGCTATTTCTATCTTACCATCCTCGCTATTGCATTGACATAAGTTATATCAAACACGACAGGCCCAAAGAGGGGAAGCAGGTTCCTGAAAGGAGACTCAAAAGTCAGAATCAAAACTAATTTTTAAAGTTATGCCCCAAAAAACTGCCCAAAAGACTACCCAAAGAATTCTTTCATTGATCAAAGAAAATTCACAAATTACAAGAAATGAATTGGCTAAGGTTCTTGAAATCTCGCCAGACGGAGTCAAATATCATCTTAATAACCTGAAAAGACAGGGCATCCTGAAGCGCGTTGGCGGAAGGAAAGAAGGCCGCTGGCTGGTTGAAGACAATACAAGCAGATGAAACAGTTTTAGACACAATCATTTTTGGAAAATTAAATTATAATGTTGAGAGCACATCGTATGTAAGTGATAATAAAAACTTTTATGAAGAATGTGCACAGCAAGTAGTTAATTTCTGTGAAAAGAACAATATTGATTATCATATTAAGTTTGGCACAAGGAAAGAACATATTCCTAAAACAACTATTTTATTTGATGGTGCATCTAAAATACCTGTACTTGTAGAATAATAGTTTATTTCTCATTGAGAAGTCACTGTTCTGAATTCTTCGCACCACCCCTCAACCTCTTCTATCTTCATTATCACTAGGTCTTCTTGGTCTGTGAAGATGTCGTAGCATGCTTGTTTGTCAAACATTGTTTCTCTTTGCTCTGTTAGTTCTCTTAGTTCTGCAACTTCGCTTTGTAATGCTATTATTCTAATTGTTGCAATTAACATGATTATAAACATTACCAGCATTACTAATACTATTTGTTGTTTACTTACCTTATCAAGCACGTTTGTCATAGAACAGTGGTGTCCAGAACGATTTATATTTCTTCTTTAGAAAAAACCGGAAGATTTCTGTTTTTCCCGAATAAAAACACAAGTCACAAGACATGTTGTCGTGAGGTATTTAAATCTCTCTTTATTCTTGTTATTTTATGACGAATGTTATTAAAAATCTCAACAGAGATTTTGTTGGGGTTTAATACCCCGACCTTCAGGTTGAGATTTTTAATCCCAAAAATTCGACTTTTAAGATAGTCGAGCGTAATACCCTGACCTTTAGGTCAGGGATAGCCGACTATCGTC
>JAHJQL010000021.1 GCA_018819065.1 Nanobdellota archaeon
TACAAAAAAAGAATACACAAAAAAGTACTTTTTTGGTACCAGAATTCTTTGAATTCTGAGTACCTCGATATTCATGTCGAGGTTAGCTGAATTGCTAATAGTTAGTATTCTTTTTTTGGCTCGTAGAAATCTTTTTGATTTCTCGAGCGAAAAACTTTGTTTTTCTGCTCCAAAAACTCCGCTTGTATGTTTGTTTTTTCTGCAAACATACTCCGTCCTGCTCAAAAACTTTAGTTTTTGGCACAGAGTAATCATTAAGATTGCTTGTGCATGAAATATTAATTTCATTGCACAACAGAACTTAAAGTTCTATTTGTTTAGGGCGGAGTTTTTGATTTTTTAGAAATTGTCATTTTAAATTAAAAAGAGAGCTTCTGTTTTCTACTTGAAAAAGTTAAATTTAATTGTGTATAACATCGGAATTATACATCATTCTAAAAGTTAGGAGCAAAGAATATGTCTCCTTTTAGAAAAGGAAAAGAATTCATATAAAAATAGTTGTGGGAATTGATTTTTCGATGTATTTATATATCCTTATCATTGTTTTTTTGATTTATGTCAAATGTTAGTATTGGGTCAAACATTTGGAAGTATTATCTTTTTAAATTCTTAGATGTGTTTGCATTATACCTGCCATTCATAGTTTATTACTTTTTAGAATTAGGTTTCTCTCTTGGACAGATTGCGATCCTTCAAAGTTTTATGGCAATTACTCTGTTTATCTTTGAAATTCCTTCAGGTTATATTGCTGATAAGTTTGGCAGAAAAAATTCTCTTATTGTTTCTGTAATTCTTCAAGTAGTCTCATTGATTATTTTATACTCTGCAACGAGTTTTTTTATGTTAATAGTTGCGCACATAGTTTTAGGGTTAGCTATTTCGTTCTTATCTGGTGCAGACTCTGCTTTTTTATATGATACATTACTGGTTTTAAAACAAGAGCACAATTATAAAAAAATTGAAGGGAGAGCGAGTTTTTATGGTGAGATTGCAGTTATAACTTCTGCATTATTAGGATCATTGATTATTGCTTTTGGGATTAAATATACTATTTTAATCTCGTTAATCGGTCACGTGTTATTATTGTTTGTTGCGTTCTCGTTTAAAGAACCACTTAAACATGAACCTATAGAAAAAGTGCCACTAAAAAAAGAGTTTGTAAATTTATTTTCAATTATGAAGCGGTCATTGCATAATAAGAAATTGCTAGGTATTTTTATTTATTCATTTGTTGTTTTAGGAATCTCAAGCACTATTTTTCTATTTTATCAACCATATTTTAAAGCAACTAATCTGCCATTATACTTGTATGGAGTTGTTTTTGCAATATTTTCATTATTTACAGCATTGGCTGCATTAAAAGTACAGGATGTTGAAAAAAAATTAGGCATCTTTGGTTCTCTACTGATTATGCCTGTATTTTTAGTTATATCATTAATTGGAGCTAGTTTTGTTTTTGTCTGGTATGGATTTATCTTCTTTTTCTTTAGAGAATTAGTTAGAGGATTTGTGTTTCCAGTATTGGATGATTACGTAAACAAACTAACTATTTCTAATGAGAGAGCCACAGTATTATCAGTTGGGAGTATGTTTTCCAGATTAGGCTTGGTTGTAATTTCAACAACATTTGGTTTCTTAAGCGATAGTCATGGGATAAAAACAATGCTGTTTGTCACTGGCTTTGTATTGCTGGGTTTCACACTGATAATTCCTATTTTTATTAAGAATAAATTCAACAATACAAAACATCCAGTTTCATAAATAATTTTAAAATACCATTTCAATAGAGCCTGATTCTCCGCAGAAGAAGAACATTCTTTTAACGTTTGGAATAAGCTTTTTGATTTTTTTCAATTGTTTTTGAGCTTTGAGAGGTCGATAACTGCATTTGACTTCATATATGTAAATGTCATCTCCCCTCCTGGCCAGTATATCTATCTCCGCTATTCTTCTTTTTTTCTTAGAATAAAGAGGAATGTTAGTGGATACGTCGTCGTAAACAAGTCTTAGATGTTCACACAAATTCTTTAAATATGTGTCGTGCTTTAGCTTTTTAATCACCTATTAACAATGAAATGTTATTAAGTATGATTATTAAATATATTAATGTGTATATTAATATATAAATATTTTTATTGTAAAATTTTCTGTGTTATCGTGAAATTATTTTCTTTTGATAAAATAATTTGTTTCATCTTATTCTTTTTTGATCTTCATTAAATCAGGTATTTTTTTTAATTTTAATGAGTATAATATTCTTTTTAAGAAATCTTTTTTTAGAAAAAACAAATAACTTGGCTTTGGGACGTTACTAGTGATAGAGAAATAATCACATTGTTTGCACATGGCATTAGCTTTATAATCTCCTTTCAGTATGTTTTTTCTGATTGTTTGATACTTTTCAGAGTTCCAGATTTCTTCAAGACTATTTTCTCTCAGATTTCCAAGCGGATTTTCACACTGATTACAACAAGCATAGACTCCTAAATCGCAGCCAATTAATATACGAGTCCAAGGTTCTATACAATATTTATTCACTGAAATGTGCTTTTTTGTATTCTTATCTATCTTTTTTATATCGACTCTTCCCGCCCAGCTATTTAGTACATTAAGATCAAAACTTATATTCTTGTTATTAAAATATTGAATGAATTCTTCTCTATCATTTTCTAAAAAAGGTATATTTATTGTTCTTATTGATACTTTTGTTTTAGAGTTCTTTATTTTTAGAAAGTAATCTATATTGTTTAAAACATTTTTTAAATTTCCACCCGTTAGTTTATTATATTTATCCTCATCTATAGTGTATAAACTGAAAATTATTGATTTTGGAGGATACTTTTTCAATATTCTACTGTGCTTTTTACTTAATAAGGATCCGTTGGTTATTAGCACATATTCAATTTTTTGTTGGTTTAAATATTTAACAAACGTTTCTATTTGAGGATGTAACAAAGATTCTCCATGAAGCGATAAATTAACCTCACACATTAAAGAAGAATATTTATTTATCAACAATCTGAAATCATCAAACTTCATGAAAGTCTTATCTCGACTTATTGGCTTTTTTATAAGTTCACTTTTTCCATTCGATGGACAGAAAAAACAATTATAATTACAACTATTTGTTAATTCAACAACGTTTATTTTAGGTTTATATGGTAGTTTTATTAGTTTTAGATTAAAACAAGCGTAGGAAATGAATGTTTTTAGTTTTGATTTTAGCAAGTTAATGCCTCTTAATCTTTTATTATTAGACTTTTATATTGTTTATATATATTGTTTAATTGTTTATATATTTACTCACTTATTTTACTCACTTTTTTTTTCTTTCTCAAGTGAATTTTTTTGAATATGTCAACACATCATTTTTATTAAAAATCTCAACAGAGATTTTGTTGGGGTTTAATACTCAGAAATCATTTGTGATTTCTGGTACTAGAAATGTTCCATTTCTCTGTACCCCGACCTTCAGGTTGAGATTTTTAATCCCAAAAATTCGACTTTTAAGA
>JAHJQL010000022.1 GCA_018819065.1 Nanobdellota archaeon
CAATAGAAGTTTGCTGGAAAATAACTCGTGCAAACGTTACAAATTCAACACATTACAAAAAAATAGAAGATATGCAAGAAGCCATAGAACAATTTTTAGACAACCATCTTTTTAAACTCAACTTGTCCCATTACTTATGTCCTTGACTATAATTGAGAAAAACTAAGATTTTATCGATTTTATCTTTAATTCTTTACCGTAATTGACATCTTTGATGTTGTGCATCGCTTTTACATCTTTTTCTAGAGTTTTAAGATTTTTAGGCAGGACAACACTTGATAACGAGTCTTTTAGGCTCATATTATTTTCTTTTTTGTATTTCCATATTGAACTATTCACGTTGACTATTTCTTCTGTTGATAATTTTATCTTGTGATGAGAACTTGTTTCTGGGAATGATTCGGAGTGTATATCTCTTCCTCTAAGCGAGTCATATATTTTGTATGTTATGAATGGGTTTATTGGCGCTAATAGTTTTAGTATTGTGTCAAGGCAATGGTTGAGTGTGTATAGCGCAGCGTTTTGCTCTTCAGATGAAAATTTGTTTTCTTCGTTGTAAGCTCTGTTTTTCACAAGTTCTAAGTAGTGAGACGCAAATGTCTCCCAGATGAAGTGTTTGATCTTTATTGCAGGGTTGTGAAAATCGTATTGCTCATATTTTTTCTTTGAGAATTTAACTAGTATGTTTAATTCATTGATTATCCATTTATCAACTTCTTGAAGTTTATATTCTACAGCGGGCTCTGAAAACATGCTTATAAACCTTGCAACATTCCAAAGTTTGGTGAGGGTTTTTGTCGCTCCTTCAATTCTTTCAAATGAACATCTAAAGTCTGTGCCCTCAAGATTTCCTTCTACTGCGCTCCAAAGTCTAAATGGCTCTGCACCAAATTTGTTTAAAACTTCTTGAGGGTTTATAACGTTTCCCTCGCTCTTACTCATCTTTCGGCCGTTTTCATCAACTATGTGATAGTTTATCCACACATCTTCAAATATGAGTTTTCCTGTGAGGAGATAATCTTTTAAGACTGTGTAGTAAAGCCATGTTCTCACTATTTCTTTTCCTTGAGGTCTAAGTGAACAAGGATGTGCTTTTTTGAAGAAATCCTCATCTCTTGAATATTTTAGTATGTATAATGGTGATATTGATGAGTCAAACCAAGTGTCAAAAACCCTAGTCTCACCCACCCACTCAGTTTTTGGAAAGTCTTTTGCAAGGCCAATCTTTTTTTTCTTGCTGTCAAAAACTGTTGATTCTTTGGGTGGCTGTTCTTTCCATGGCTTGTAATACTTGCCTTTTGGCGATAAGGCGATGTATTTGTTTTTTTGATCATACCACAAAGGTATCTCGGTCGCATAATACCGCCTTCTTGATATTGGCCAGTCAATGTTTACTGAGTTTATCCAGTCAATGAGTATTTGTCTGCTTTTTGGAGAGTAAAAGTTCATCTTCTTTGCTAGTTCTTTCATCTTGTCTTTGAATTCTATTTGTTTAACATAGAATTCTTTCATGTTGATGAATTCTATAGTATCCTTGCTTCTCTCACACACAGGCGTTCTGTGAACTAGTTTTTTTTGCTCGACAAGCAACCCTCTGCTTTGAAGTTCCATAGCAATTTTTTTCTGTGCTTCTCTTGCATTTATTCCTTCTAAGAATCCAGCGTTCTTGTTCATCGTCCCATCTTTGTTTATCGCGATGACTGGTTCTAATCCTTGTTCTCTGAAAAATCTTATATCAGTCACGTCTCCAAAGGAGCACATCATCATTATGCCAGTTCCTTTATCCATCTCAGCTGCTGGGTGTGATTTTATCAGAACTTCTTGTTCAAAAATAGGGGTTATCGCTGTTTTTCCCTCTAAGTGTTTGTATCTTTTATCTTTTGGATTGAATATTATCATTCCGCAAGTGCATATTAGTTCAGGTCTCGTGGTTGCAATTATTATGTCTTCACCGGTTTCTTTGACTTTGAACTTGACGTGATTGAAAAAAGCAGGTAGGTCTTTGTATTCTATCTCTGCATCTGCTATTGTTGTTTGACATCCTGGACACCAATTATTAGCCCTGTCATCTTCATATATTAAGTCTTTATTCCACATATCTATGAATGTTTCTTGTGTTAAAGAGCGATATTCTGGAGAGTCTGTATGATAGACATCTCCTGGCTCGTTTCCAAGCTCCCATGAGTTAAAGCTTATCCCTGATTTAAGAAATGTGTCTGTTGATTCTAAAGAGCTCTCCTTAAGTATTTCTTCACAGTAGTCTATTGCTTTATTCCTATCTATACTTGTTAATTTAACGTTGAATTTCTTCTCAGCAGCCATCTCTATTGGCAGTCCATTCCTATCAAGTCCTAATGGAAATAACACGTTTTGGCCAGTCATTCGTTTGAAGCGTGCAAAGAAGTCCATCAAAACATACGTTGTCGCTTGACCTATGTGTATTGGAGTATTTACGTATGGCGGAGGAGTATCAATTGAGTATATTTTCTTCTTGCTCTTCTTGTCAAAAGCATACCTTTTTTCTTTTTTCCACTTCTCATATATTTCTTTCTCGAAGTCTTTACTCCAAGCTTTCACTGTCAAACGAGGTTCGCCCATAGTGAGTCTTAGTATAAGACAATTATTTATAAAAGTTATTAAAGAGAAAAGATTTAAAAGTGACTATAATTCTTCCTTTACTAAATGGACCTATAGCCTAGCCTGGCAACCTTTTGCAAAAAGCTTGGACAAAAGCGTGCGGCGTGAAGCCACACTATATTTGGGCAAATAGGGCGACAGCCTTCTAAGCTGTAGATCGAGGGTTCGAATCCCTCTAGGTCCATTCTTTAATAATACTAAACGTCGGCTTCATCCATTTAATGTGTTGCCATCAATTTGTGAGCATTCTTGATTAATTCTTCCTGAAAAGTTCGGAGATTGCAAGAGAGAACTTTTCTCTCTGAAAAATGTGCTATATGCGAACCGATGGCAACAATTTCATGC
>JAHJQL010000023.1 GCA_018819065.1 Nanobdellota archaeon
ACAGAGATTTTGTTGGGGTTTAATACCCCGACCTTCAGGTTGAGATTTTTAATCCCAAAAATTCGACTTTTAAGATAGTCGAGCGTAATACCCTGACCTTTAGGTCGGGGATAGCCGACTATCGTCGAATTTTTGTTATTTGTCTTCTTTGACAACCTATAAAAACACTCTTCTTTTCTCCTTTTCTAAATGGTTGAATTGCTTGCACCGGTTGGAAATCGTGAGATGTTAATTGCAGCTATAAACGCGGGGGCTGACTCAGTATATTTTGGCATTAAGGGCTTTAACATGCGCGACTTGGGCAGCTCAAACTTCACAATCGAAGAATTACCTGAGATAGTTGGTATTTGTCATGAGAAAAAGGTTAAGGCGTATCTTACAGTCAATACTATAATCTACGAAGGCGAAGAGTTGTTCGTCGATAAAATATTATTGGTTGCAAAGAATGCGGGTGTTGATGCAATCATTGCATGGGACTTTCTCGTTTTGTCAAAGGCAAAGAATTTAGGCTTTGAACTTCACTTATCAACACAAGCGTCAGTCTCTAACTTTGAAGCTTTGAAGTCATACGTTGATTTTGGAGTGAAAAGATTTGTGCTTGCAAGAGAACTGAGCTTAGAGCAGATAAAGGTTATTAAAAAGAAGATTGAAAAGTCAAGCCTTGATGTAAAGATAGAAGTCTTTATACATGGAGCGATGTGCATTGCCGTTTCTGGACGGTGCTTCATGAGCCAGATAGTGTATGATAAAAGTGCGAATAGAGGTGAGTGTTTGCAGGTCTGCAGGCGAAAGTATGATGTTACAGATGTTGAAACTGGTGCAAAGCTGCAGTTGGAAAATAGTTATGTCTTATCGCCAAACGACTTATGCACCATACCAATTCTTGATAAGCTTCTTGATGCACGGATTGATGTGCTTAAGATTGAGGGGCGTGCTAGAAGCCCAGAATACGTCAAAGTCGTTGTTGAGTCTTACAGGCGGGCGATAGATTCTTGGAAAAAAGGAAAACTTACTGATTCTGTGAAAAAAAGTTTAGTAAAACGAATGCAGAGAGTCTATAACAGGGGTTTTGAAACAGGTTTTTACCTTGGAAAGCCAATCAACGCATGGGTGGGAGTGTATGGCTCAAAAGCAACGACGAGGAAAGTGTTTGTTGGAATGCTTAAAAATTATTATAACAAGACAGGCATAGCAGAAGTGTTCATCGAATCTGACAATATAAAAAGCAAAGACGAGTATTACATAATGGGGAAAACAACAGGGGTTATCGAGGGAACAATCATTGATTTAATGGTTGATGATAGAATAGTCTTAGAAGCAAAGAAAGGAGAGAACGCAACTTTTAAATCAGGAAAGGCTAGGAAAGGAGATAAGCTTTACAAGGTTGTTCCTGTCAAAGGAAACGAGTCTTTAGTTCAAGACTATTGATTTTAGTATATTAAAATCAAAATATTTATTAATGTTGTTCATTGACTACTCATTAGATTTTAAAAAATAAAACTGAAAGGGGTGTTATTTATGGTTTGGGAAGTATTAGTTGTAGCTGTTGTTTTGTATGTTTTAGCAGGATTAAAAGTTGTCAAGGAATACGAGCGAGGAGTAAGATTCACGCTTGGAAAATTTACAGGCGTCATGGTGCCAGGCTTAAGAGTTGTCTTTCCAATATTTCAGACCTGGCAAAGGGTTGATATTCGTGTAAAGGCAGTTGATGTCCCAGATCAGGACTGTGTGACAAAAGACAACATATCAGTAAACGTTAATGCAGTGATATACTACAAGGTTTCAGACGCTTCAAAAGCAGTGATACAAGTAGAGCACTACAACTACGCAATAAGCCAATTAGCGCAGACAACTATGAGGAACATCGTTGGTGAAGTCGAGCTTGACGAGCTCTTAAGCCAGCGAGACAAGGTTTCTGACAGGATTCAAGAAATAGTCGACAAAGCATCAGACCCCTGGGGTATAAAAGTTGACAGCGTAGACTTAAAAGACGTGTTGCTACCTGCAGATATGAAAAGAGTTATTGGAAAACAGGCAGAGGCAGAAAGAGAAAAAAGAGCAGTTATTATCAAGTCAGAAGGAGAAGTTGCAGCAGCTGCAAACATGTCAAAAGCAGCAGGAATACTTGCAAAGAGCGATGGTGCACTTCACTTAAGAACCCTTCAGACACTAAACGACCTCTCAAGTGACCAAAGCAACACAGTAATATTTGCAGTGCCACTAGAAGTCTTAAGAGCAATTGAAAGAATAGGGAAGAAATAATTTTTTTTTTACTTCTTTTTTTATTTCCAATTATTAAGTGCTTCTTCTTCTATAAAGTGCAGCTTTCCAGGGATTATTATGCAGTGCAGTGGTTTTCCAAAGTTTTCTTTTTCCAAATCTTTGGCTTTGCCATACTTTATCTTGTAATCACCGCCTAGCCTTGCGCATCCAAGAATCATGGTGTCTTTTGTGAAAACTTTTTCTTTCCTCTTATCTTCAATGTCAAGGAGTATTTTTATCGCTTCATTAACAGTCATGTTTTTTTCAGGCTTGATGTCTAGAAGCACTAGTGTGTGAAGACCGGATTTCTGGTTTGACTTAATGGCGTCGTAAGCTGTCTCTGGCTTGAAATTATCCTCTGGGTAGGGTATTGATGTTGTCTTTCCAAACTTGTAAATTTCCAGACCTGTTATTCCTACAGCGGTTATTATAGATGCGTTATGAATTATGTTTATCTTCACATTATTCTTCCTTGCTCTGAGAAATAGGTCTGTGTGAGTCGTTGCAGAGAAAACTTCGCCAATAACGAGAAAAGCCACGTCTTTATCTTTTGACTTGTTTATTATCTCGTCTGAATTACTCTCAACTAACTCTCTGTTTGCGAGAATTATCTTTTTTTTGTAGAATTCTTCAAGCTTTTTTATGGGAACCTGCAATTTAGAGGTATAGTTCTCAAGAAAGACATAATCAGCCATGCTTATAACTTCTAGTCCCTTGACACTTACATCTTTCTCATCATTTAAGCCTATTCCAATTAAGTGCAGCGTCATAACAGAAATAGAAATTATGTGGGTTTAAAAAATTTTACTTGCTAGACTGCATTATTAGCAAGTCTTCAGTTGTTAGCTTTTGCTTCTTTTTTATCTTCTCATTAACTTCTTTAGTTTTCTCTTTTAGATTTTTATGCTTCTTCTCACGTTCAAGCTCTTCAACTCTGACCTCATTTTGCTCAAGGTTATCTTTTACGGCTTTTAATTCTTCAAGCTTTCTCTTCAACTCATTATTCAGGTTTATATATTCATCTTTTCCAAGCATGAACTTGTCATGAGCTTCTTTTTCTTTCTCTCTTAAAATATCAATCTCCTTTGAATACTCTATGATTTGTTCATGGAACTCTTGGCTTTCTTTTGCCTGTTGCTGGAGATCTTTATGAAACTTGTTAGCTTCCTTTTTTAGCATGTTAAGCTCCTTGTTTTTGCCTCTTATATCATCAATCTCTTTCATCAAGCCTTTTATCTCATCATACTTCTTTTTCAAGGTTTTAATCTCTTTCATGATTGCTTGCTCTTTTTGAAAACTCATAGGTTCAGTTTCTATTTTTAGCTCCATTGAGTCTATCTTCTTCTTTAGAGCGAAAGGATTCTCTCTTTGCTGATGATGTCCATCCTCTGGTTTTGGCTTTATATGTTTTACAATCTTTAACTCTTCAGATATCTTTTTGTTAAGCTCATCTCTTTTAGTCTTTGTACTCTTCACTTCAGATGTTAAATTGTTTCTTTGCTTCTTAGAATCCTGCACAAAACTTATCTTATCCTTTATCTCCTGGCTTATAGTTGCTTTCTTTCTAAACCAAGATTCTTTTTCAGAATTAACTTTACTTAATTTTGATTTAAGAAGGTTGACCTCTTCTTTTGCTTTTTTAAGTTGTTCAATCAGATTTTTTTTCTCACTCTCATTTAACATGTTGGACCACACTAAAAGTTATAAAAATATAAAAAAAATTTAGCCAAATAAAGCTCCAAGGCCTGCAGCTGCCATCTCTTCGTTCTTCTCTTCTTGCTTTGGTTTATCTTCTTTTTTCTCAGCTGCTGGTGCCGCTGTCACTGCTGACGCCACTGTTGTTGGTGCTACTGCCGCGCTCTTTATCGCTTCTTCAATATCAACGTTTTGCAGAGCTGCAACTAGAGCCTTTACTCTTGACGCGTCAACTTTTACGCCGGCTGCTTCTAGCACTTTTTTCAGTGAATCTTCATTGACTTTTTGTCCTGCTTTGTGTAAGAGCATTGCTCCATATACGTATTCCATTTTCTTATACCTCCAAAAAATATGAATTTTTTTGTGGTCCCAAAAGTCTTTGATTTTTGTTGACCTCCAAAAAATCCAAACTATTAATCTTGATTATAGTATTAATTATCTGTGATATTGGCTTTTGATTTTAAAGCATTTGCTTCTCTTTGAGCTTTTGAAAGGATTAGTCCCACTGTTTCATCAGTTAGGATGTTTGCTTCTATTGCAAGTGCTTTGCTCTCAAGAGCAGCTTTTTGTATTAGTAACTTAATGGTTTCTTGTGTTGGATAAGCAGCATTGATAGCGAGGTTAAAAGCCATCCTTGCTGCTGTCTGGAATTCATTCTTGTAAGCATCTTCATCTATGTCAAGGACTGTTTTTGTGAGTATCTCTCCATTCTCATAGACTACCACTAAGTCAAGGCCTATCTCCATAGGCTCAACTCCAAGTCTTTGCAGCAAACCTGCAAGTTTAGCGTTGACAACCACTCCTTCTTTTGCAACAACCTTATCCTCTTTAATAGCAATTTTGCCGTTTTCAACACCTGATTTTATTCCAAACGAGCCTAGCTCTCCAATGACTGGTCCTGGTGAGAAATTAGTTTTTCCAGCAGAAACTATGATATCATTTGGAGCGACTTGTCCTGCACTTATTGGCGCTTTTGACTTGTTCTTCTTTAGAGTAGAGTATAATGCAAAAGGGTTTTCTTTAGTAAAAAGGATTGCAGGCATGCCTTTTAGCTTATCTTTTAAAAGTTGGATGTTTGGCTTCTTGCTCTTGTCAATAGCTATTTTTATAAGCCTCTTCTTAGTCATCTTCAAAATGACTGTGTTCCTCAAGTTTTCCCTCATCTTTTGAAGCTGCTTTGTAGGTAAGTTGTTCATGTTAACAACTCCTATGATTGGATATTCATCTATTAATTTAGTGAAAGTCTTAACAGTCTCCTTTTTGTATTCTGCGACGTGTGCCATTTTCATAAGTGTACAGGTTTGCTCATTGTAAGCTTTAAGAGCACCTTGTTTACATTGTTTTTCTCTTTAGGAAGATGATGAATTAATTGATCGTATAAGTATAATATGTTATCAACGACTTGTTCAACATCCTGGTCCTCTTTTCCAACTGTGACGTGGACGACTGGCTCTTTCTTTGCAGTGACGTGAATAGTTTTTTGAAGTTTTTCATAAAGAGGCTTTATCTGAGGCTTTGCAACAACGACTGCTCCAGCCTTTGGATTTGGCATCTTTCCAATAGGACCAAAAGTCCTACCAAAAACACCTGCAACCTGAGCCATTAAGCTTCCTTGAGCGATGAAGTAGTCATACTTCCTTGCAAGAGTCTTTGCTTTCTTCTTATTATTCTTGTACTCTTCAAAATTAGTAATTGTTTCATTGCAAATCTTTTGACATTCATCAGCCAGCTCACCACCGACGAGAGCGCAGACTGTCTGCTTTTGACCAATGGAATGATGAAGTGTTATGAAGAAATCAACTTGTTCATCATTATTCTTAAGGTTTAAATCCTTTAGAGTTATGACCAAGTCGACTGACTGAGAAAAATTTCTTTTCTTAGACTCGTTTTTTAACTTTTCCAAAGCTTGTAATATACTTTTCTTATCCATTTTCCCTCCTACATTAAGTAGTGACTTCTTTTTCGGGTTAGACCTTTGGAAACTTGATTTATTTATAAAGTTTATTGTATGTTCGGCTTCATCCATTTAATGTGTTGCCATCAATTTGTGAGCATTCTTGATTAATTCTTCCTGAAAAGTTCGGAGATTGCAAGAGAGAACTTTTCTCTCTGAAAAATGTGCTATATGCGAACCGATGGCAACAATTTCATGC
>JAHJQL010000024.1 GCA_018819065.1 Nanobdellota archaeon
GCATGAAATTGTTGCCATCGGTTCGCATATAGCACATTTTTCAGAGAGAAAAGTTCTCTCTTGCAATCTCCGAACTTTTCAGGAAGAATTAATCAAGAATGCTCACAAATTGATGGCAACACATTAAATGGATGAAGCCCTTGACTGCTAAGCATCTTGGTGAAAGTATTATTTTGTTACTGGTTAAAAATACTGGAAAGTCTTTGCAGGCTTGTGGCCTGTTTCTCTTTTTGTGTATCTGGCAGGTGTAGCTTGTTGTCAGGCTTGGACACGATTGGTTGTGGTTTCCCATAAACATTGAGAATGTGTCATCTTTTAAGGGCTTTAAGATGCAGTCTAGCTCTTCTTTTCTTCCTTGCATGACTAAGTCTAGCTGGTTTTCTTTTAGGATGAGATATCCTTTTCTGCAGCAGTATGCTTTGCATTCTTCAATGCAGAACTTTCCAATGCTTTTTCTGGCAATCTTTACAATGTCTTCTCCGTCCAAACTATTTCTCCGCTCATTACTATTTATGGTCATGGGCAAAGCATGTTATCACGTCCGATTTATAATCTTATGCTTATATTTATATGAATTTGAGAAAAAATTATTTTTTCTAGCGCTTCTTTTTCTTTATCTTGAGCTCGTACAAGTCATTCCTCATATCTCTTAGCTGTAGTACTGTGCCGTTTTTCCTGTTTCTGTCAAGAACTTCTAAGTCTACATCTGCAACTACTACTGTTTCTATGTTTGGCTCACACTCTCCTGCAACTCCGTCTCTTGGGAATGAGAAGTCTGATGGAGTATAGATTCCTGATTTGCCGTACCTGATGTCGTCCATGTTCTTTATATGAACTAGGTTTCCTACTATTCCTGCGCATGCAACGTAGACTTGATTTTCAATTGCTCTTGCTTTAGCGCAGTTTATCACTCTTACATAGCCGTGTCTGTCGTCTGTTGAGTATGGGTTAAATATTATCTTTGCGCCTTTGCTTGCCGCTATTCTTCCCATCTCTGGAAATTCTATGTCGTAACAAATCTGTATTGATACCTTCCCACAGTCTGTCTCTATCACTTTTATGTTGTTTCCAGCACTAACTCCCCACCATTCCTTCTCAGATGGTGTTATGTGGATTTTTTTCTGGGTGTCGTAGCTCCCGTCTCTTCTAAACAAGTATGAAACATTGTATATTTTGTTGTTCTCTTTTACAAAGTGTGATCCTGGTATAATATTTATGTTGTACTCCTTTGCAAGCCTCTTGAACAGTGCCACGTATTTTGGTGTGAATGTAGATATTTTCTTGACGCCTTCAACTGTGTCTTTTGCTTTTATTATCACTAATAGTTGTGTTGTCATGAGTTCTGGGAAGAGGACAAAGTCTGACTTGTAGTCAGCTGCCACGTCTATGAAGAACTGGCACTGCTCAGCGAAGTTTTCAAAAGACGTGATTCTTCTCATCCTGTATTGCACGACGCATATTCTAACTGGAAAAGAAGTTGTTTTCAAGCTTTTTTTTATCTTAATATGCTGCTTTGTTTTCATTGTTAGAATATTAAAAAGAGTTATTTTATAAAAAAGTTTCTAAAAAAAATTATTTTTAGCTTTGTTTTATGGTTTTCTCAGACATTACTGTTTCGCAGTTTCCACAAACGTAGTCTATTCCTTCTCTTCCGCTTAAAGGTCCTATATTATTGACTGCACTTATCTTTGGCGCTCCGATTATGATGTTGTCACAGTTATTGCAGTTGTACGCTGCATCTACTGATAATCGAGGATATTTTTTTAGCGGTCTAGAATACCTGTTAAACCCTGGTCCATATTCGCCGCTTTTGTAGCCTTCGTTTTTCTGGCTTAAGAATATTCCTCCATAGGTTTCATCTGAAGGCAGTCTTTTTCTTAGCTCGTCTAAGTTTTTTACCACTATTCCATCCAATCCTTTTGGCACTTTCCATCTGTCTAGTTCTTGATTCCTAAAAATCTCTGCATCGTTATATTCAGGCATTAAACTCATAATTATCCCTCCTAATACTACTAGAAAGAGATTAAAATTAATAAATGTTTTCTATTCTAGAATAATCTTAAGAATAAACCCTATTAAAATATTAATGTATCTGCTTTTAAGATATAACATTTTCTTGTAAAGTTCCTGCTTGCTTTCCTTTTGAAGAAGTCGAACCTTTTTACTGCATTGCTCATAGTAGGCAAACTAAAAAAAATATCAGTTTTGTTACTGGCAAGTGGTCATAAAACCGTAAACTTTATAAATGAGTCATTCTTCACTATTTCAAGTATAAAACTATTTTATTCAATACAACAATATGGAGGATTCAAAATGAGTCTAGAAATAATTGCTAAACAGGGAAGATTAGTAGATGTATTCCCATTATTTGAGCGTTCTACTTTACAACACAGTGACGAAATACAAGCAGATAGATTTGCTGAAATAGCATCCAAAAAAGATGATGCAGTATTACGTAATCAATGGTTTTGGACTGCTGACTTTCCAATGTATACAATGGAAGGCAAAGAAGTTGTTCTTTACATGGCTAGAGAAAAAGACAATTTGGCATTCAATAATATCGTTGACGCTACAACACAAATAAGAGAGAAAAATAATTATTTCATAAACGATAGACAAGGCATAGATTCTGTAATAAATTCAGATACAACTTTGAAAGTTGTTCTTTCAGACCTTAAACTTAAGAGCGATAATGCAGAATGGAGATATTTTGAAATTGATACTAAAAAGTATGACAAGCTAAATGAATCACAAAAAGCATTAGCTGAAAGAATACACGGAAAAGGACAAGCATTCAAAGATTCAATGGAAATGCTCAATAAAGCAGGCATAAAAACAACCAATGTCTACGTCTTGAATCCAGAATATGTTAAAGAGAATGTTCCTGAAAATGGTGCTATTGCGCGGGTCTCCGTCCTCAATTATTTCAACGGCAACTCTTATTTCTTTGCTCTCAGTGGGAATGTAGTCAACGATGGTAGGCGCTTGCGTGGGGTACTTTTAACCAGCGAAGCTGGTGCGCAAAAAGTATACACTATCGATCAAGTACTAGAAGAAAAATCAAGAACAAATGACTTTGCGCCTACACAAATACGATTATTAAAAAATATCCTAGAAAATGGGTACAAAATAATTAAGGGGTGAAAATAATGACAACAC
>JAHJQL010000025.1 GCA_018819065.1 Nanobdellota archaeon
GCATGAAATTGTTGCCATCGGTTCGCATATAGCACATTTTTCAGAGAGAAAAGTTCTCTCTTGCAATCTCCGAACTTTTCAGGAAGAATTAATCAAGAATGCTCACAAATTGATGGCAACACATTAAATGGATGAAGCCCTAAAGAGAGAAAACTATTTTAACTAAAAATAATTATTTATCAAGTATGAGTAAAAAGATTAGTAAAAGAAAGACTTGTTACATCTTAGCTAGTGTTTTTTCACTGCTTCTTTTCCTTGTAATGTTAAGAGAAGCGTTTGACTCAATAATTGATTCTTGGATGAGTGAAAGAATAGTTTTTTTGTGGAGTCCATTCCTCAATAAAGCCATGATTTTCATAACTAGTATTGCAAGTCCACTAGCATTATCAATCCTGTCAGTTGCAGTTCTAAGCGTACTTATTTACAAGAAGAGATTTCATCAGTCTTTATTGTTTCTCATTGGAATGATTGGAGGGTTGATGCTTGGACTATTGATAAAATCCATCGTTCACAGAGCAAGACCGCAAAACACGCTGGTTGAAGCTGCTGGTTATAGTTTTCCAAGCGGACACGCATCAATGGCGTTAATATTCTTCTCATTAGTCATATACTTGTTTAAGAATGATATAAAAAGTGTCATCCCAAAATACTCATTCATCATAGGCAACATAACATTGTTTTTGCTAATAGGCTTTAGCAGGGTTTATCTTAATGTTCATTGGTTTAGTGATGTTATGGCTGGATTTTTTCTTGGATTGTTCTGGCTGACTCTGTCAATTCTCATACATTCTACCATGAAATATTAACAATATTTATATAGTTACTAATTTTTATTAGAGAAAATAGCACGATGAAAATTGTAAAAAAGTTTTCTTCGTGTTAGTATAATTTAGGAGGAGAAAAGACCATGAGAGATGCGGGTAGAAGTAGTGGTGGCGGATTTCGAAGAGATTTCGGCGGCCCACGAGATATGCATAAAGCTACTTGTTCTGAATGCGGCCAAGAATGCGAAGTTCCATTTAAGCCAAGCGAAGGCAAGCCAGTCTTCTGCAGAGACTGCTATAGGAAGAAGAAGAAATTCTAATTTTCTAGCAAAAACTATTATTCAATTTTTTTATTTTATTATTCAGCCAAAAAATCTATATTTCTATCTTTGAGAACATGTAACTTCCAATTAAACCTATGACTATTGTCACAACAATCATAACTCCAAGGTTCATCATTAAACCTGTTTGAACACCCCCAGTCAAAGTTGCTCTTAATCCATTCACACCATATGTTAAAGGGTTTATCTTTGTAAATATCTCTATTGCTTTTGGAAGTCCGTTAAGTGGAAACAACGCTCCTGAGAGGAAGAATATTGGCATTATTAGAAAATTCATTATCAATGGAAACGCTTGCATATCTTCTAGTTTTGATGCAACTGCAGTTCCCAAAGCTGTAAATAGCAACGCTATTAAGAATAAGAATAGCAAAGCAAGAGGGATGTTCATGGGATTTGTTATTTTAAAACCTACAAACATAGCTATTATTGCTACTAGTATTCCGTGAGCAAAGGCTACTGTTGCTCCTCCAAGTGTTCGTCCTATCATTATCTGAATTCTTGGAACGGGTGCTACAAGTGTTTCTTTTAAGAATCCAAACCGCCTGTCCCATATAACCTCTATTCCGGTGAACATCGCTGTAAATAACGTGCTCATAGCAATTATTCCCGGTGCCAAAAACTGTATGTAGTCTCCTCCTCCGGCTTTTTGGTATATTGGTCCAAAGCCAAATCCAAATGCTAACAAGAAAAGGATTGGTTGTGCAAATGATCCTATCATTCTTGATTTTGAACGAGTATACCTTTTAATCTGTCTCAACCACATAACATATATTGGTCCAATCATCTTCCTCACACCTTCCTTCCCATACGCATACGATCAATTGATTTGGCAGACTCATCCCTGATAGACTTGCCTGTGAGCTTTAGAAAGGCTTCTTCAAGAGAATTTGTTTTTGTGGATTTGATTATTTCATTTACAAAACCCTGCGTTATAATCTTCCCACTATCAATTATTGCCAATCTATCGGCATACTTCTCTGCTTCTTCCATGTAGTGAGTCGTAAAAAACACAGTCATGTTTTCTTCTTTGTTTAGCTTTTTAATGTATTCCCACATGTGTATTCTTGTTTGAGGATCAAGCCCTATTGTTGGTTCATCTAAGAATAGTATCTTTGGGCGGTGTATGAGCCCCCTGGCTATCTCAAGCCTTCGTCTCATGCCACCAGAAAAAGTTTTTACTAAGTCATTCTTTCGATCCCATAAACTCACAAATTTTAAGAGTGATTCAATTCTTTTTTTTCGTTCTTCTTTTTCAACGTGGTATAACACTGCGTGAAACTCCATGTTCTCATAAGCAGTCAGCTCGTCATCAAGGCTTTGGTCTTGAAATACTATTCCAAAATTATTTCTGACTAAATTTTTATCTGTCTGCGGATCGTGTCCATAAACTCTCATTAACCCCTTTGTCTGGTTAAGAAGCGTTGTTAACATCTTTATAGTCGTGGTTTTCCCTGCACCATTCGGTCCTAGGAATGCAAACATCTCGCCTTGTTTTACTTGAAAAGAAATATTGTCTACTGCTGTGAAGTCACCAAATTTTTTAGAAAGATTCTCAACTTTTATTGCCAATTCTTTATTTAAATTTTTTCTTGGCATGTTTTCTTGATAAATCAAAGGCCTATTATAAATATTGCGATGATAAGAAAACAAAAATTTGCTTAGATATCTGAGTTTTTTAGTCTTAATCACAAATTTTTTAAAACAAATACTGTTTTCCAACATTTATGAGTTACGAACTTATCATCACTGAAAAACCATCAGCAGCGTTAAAGATGGCTTACTCTTTAGCAGATACTAAACCTGTGAAGAAGAGCAACGGTGCCTCTTATTATTTGCTGTCTCATAATAAGAAAGATATAGTTATAGTCTCTGCTGTTGGACACTTATTTGGTGTTGCTGAGAAGAAAAACACCAAAGGATACCCTGTTTTTGAAATTGACTGGAAGCCAACATATGAAATTAACAATAAGTCTTCTTATTCGAAGAAATACGCTTTAAACATAAAGAAGCTAGCAGAAGATGCTGAGAGCTTCACAGTTGCTTGTGATTATGATATTGAAGGAGAAGTTATTGGCATAAACTGCATAAAGTTTCTCTGCAAACAAAAAGATGCTAACAGGATGAAATTTAGCACTTTGACAAAACCAGACCTCATCAGCGCTTATGAAAACAAAGCAAACACTATTAATTGGGGTCAAGCGAATGCTGGTGAGACCCGCCACTTTCTGGATTGGTTGTATGGAATAAACATCAGCAGAGCATTGACTTCTGCAATTAAAAAAAGTGGTGAGAACAAAACCTTGTCAAGTGGAAGAGTTCAAGGACCGGCTTTAAAACTAATTGTTGATAGGGAAAAAGAGATTCTAAATTTCAAGCCAACCCCTTATTGGCAACTAGAATTAGACGGCAAAATAAAAGATGAAACTATCTCCGCGTTTCATGAGAAAGACCAGTTTAGCAAAGAATCTGAAGTTGATAAAATTCTTAAAAAAACAAAAGGAAAGGACGGATTTGTCAAAAACGTTGAGAAAAACGAGAAGATAATTATTCCTCCTTATGCTTTTGACTTGACAACTCTGCAGACAGAAGCTTACAAGAACTTAGGCATATCACCAAAGCAAGCTTTATCAATCGCGCAAAACCTGTATCTTGCAGGGGTAATTTCTTATCCAAGAACTAGTTCTCAGAAACTTCCTCCAACAATTGGGTACAGCAAGATACTATCAGCGATTCAAAGCAACAATGATTACACAATTATCTGCTCTGAGATTTTATCAAAAGAAAAAATTTATCCAAGGCAAGGGCTAAAAGACGATCCAGCTCACCCAGCAATATTTCCAACAGGCAACCAGCCAAAGAATCCAAAGTCTGAAGAGAAAAAAATTTACGATTTAATCGTTCGAAGATTCCTATCAGCATTTGGTGAACCAGCAAAAAGAATGGAAACAATAATAAGCATAGATGTTGAGAAAGAATTATTCATCGCAAAAGGAATCATAACTATTGAGAAGGGCTGGTATAATTATTATGGAAAATACTCAAAGATTGAAGATAAAACTCTTCCTGAAGCAAAAAACAATGAAATTGTCAGAGTAAAAGAGATAATTAAGCATAAAAAAGAGACGACCCCTCCAAGAAGATTTAGCCCGGCAAGCATAATCAAAGAATTGGAGAAAAGAAATCTTGGAACTAAAAGCACTAGGGCGCAGATAATTGACACTCTTTATCAGAGAGGCTTTATCAAAGGAAACCAATTAGAAGCGACAACTATGGGGATAAGAATAATTGAAACTCTATCAAACCACATCCCAAAAATAATCGATGAAGAACTGACCAGACAGATTGAAGAAGAGATGCAGCTGATCAGGGAAAACAAGAGCACAAAAGAAAAGGTTTTGCAGGATGTAAAAAAAGTCTTAAAAGAAGTGCTTGAGAACTTCAAGAAAGAGGAAAAAGAGATTGGAGAAGAACTAGTTCTTGCTCAAAAAGAAACTGTTGAAGTAGAATCTCTTGGCAGCTGTCCAAACTGTGATGATGGACAACTATTAATAAAGAGGGGGAAGTTTGGAAGGTTTATCGCCTGCAACAAGTATCCTGACTGCAAGACAACTTATAACATTCCAAATTCTGGATTTATTGAAGCTTCCAAAAATATTTGTCCTGCGTGCAAAGTCCCATCCGTGTTTGTGAAGTTTAAAGGTAGAAAAAAACAAGAGATGTGCATCAATACAAATTGTCCGACTAAAAAATCTGAGAATGAAGAAGTTGAAGAAAGAAGCTGTCCTGAGTGTAAGAAAGGAACATTGAAGCTTCGAACATCAATGTATGGCAAGTTCTATGGTTGCAGCAATTATCCAAAGTGCAAGCACACAGAGAAAATTAACGATAAAAAATAAAAAAAATAAAAAGAATTACTATAATATCTAAACAATTTTATTTCTTCTTTTTTACAACTTTCTTCTTAACTGGTGCTTTTTTCTTAGCAGCAACTTTTTTCTTAACAGTTTTCTTTTTCGCTGGCATTTTTTTTATTCACCTCTAAAATGTTTTTTCAAAAAAACTAAAATTAATCTTGAACATAATCATATATAAAGTTTCTGTTTTTTCAAAAATGTTTTTTTGCAAAAAAAAATGTTTTTTAAGTAATATTTCAAAAAAAAATTATTTTAAAAAAATAATTATTAAAAATTATTTATTCAAAAAAAAATGTTTTTCAAGTAAAGTGAGTGAAAAAAGAGTGTTTTACCGCTTTCAAAATATTTATAAACAGATTTTCAATTCTAGCAAACAGTGCATCACAACATTAATTAAAAATGGGGCTGTGGTGTAGCTTGGCGTAAGGCGCAACCAACAAAAATCAGAAAAAGATTTTTGAGGTTACCCTGACGGGTAACTATCATCGGAGGTTTGGGACCTCTGGACCTCGGTTCGAATCCGGGCAGCCCCATACTTAAACTTCTTTTAGACACTAATTCAAAACTATTTTAGTGTTTTTAAGCAAGGTATTGTCAACTCTTCGTCATCTTTGACTCTGCTTTGTATTTTATGAGATGTTTTAGCTTATCCCTTCCTAAACTTAGTTTTATCTCTGCTACTTCAGCAGGTGTTTTTCCTTTGAGGCTTTGATGTGGATTTACAAA
>JAHJQL010000026.1 GCA_018819065.1 Nanobdellota archaeon
ATCATTTCTATCAACATGAGGTTTCTCAACTGCTTCGACATTGAAATTTTCTGATTCATAAATAATTGCCATAAACAATAGTTATTATGACTGAAATATAAATGTTACGGGGCTTTCCGTTAAAAACCAAATTGCAATTAAGCCCTGTTATATTCGTCTGACCAAAGGGAAGACCTGATTTTTAGTGCAACGATGCCGAAGGCAAAAAATCAGAGTTTTTGGATTACTGATAAATTCGACCGCAGGGAGTGTATATGTCCGAAGGACGAGAGAGGGGCGTAGATTTTTTGTTTCTTTTTTCTAAAAAAAGAAAATAGAAGGGGCGTCTTGTTTTGGTTCTTTTCTGAAAAGAACATTTAGGGGCATCGTTACTTTTTATTTATTCTACTTTTTGCAATCTCAAAAAAATAGTCATCGAGTTCAATTCCGATAAAATTTCTATTTAATCTTTTAGCAACTGCTCCAGTAGTTCCTGAACCCATGAAAGGATCTAAAATCACATCGTTTTCTTTGCTTCCGAGTAAAATTATTCTTTCTAAAAGTGTTTCTGGTTTTTCAGTCGGATGCTTGGTGATATGTCTTTGTGCATTAATAATCCAAAGGTTTCTCATTTGTTTTCCTTCGTTAATTTCCTTTGCTTTTTGATAATCAAAATAATATTTTTTTGTTTTACTTGCTAACCAAATCATTTCCGTAGATGGAGCGAGTCTATTGGGCTGTAATTGTGGGGGAGCATTTGGTTTAAACCACACAATATCGTTTATTATCCAGTAGCCCATTTTTTTAAGTAAAAATCCTACAGAGGGATGATTATGTAATGTTCCTGAAATCCATATAGTTCCATCATCTTTTAAAACTCGCATACATTCTTTTATCCAATCATAATTAAATTTATCAATATCTGTAACCATATCCCATACGCCCTTATCACATTTTACTTTTCTTCCATTAACACAAGTAATATGGTTTTTCCCAGAAAGATTATAAGGGGGGTCTGCAAATATCATATTTACAGAATTATCGGGCATTTTCTTAAGAATACTTATACATTCTCCTTTTTTCAAATCAACCTTCTCTTTTATCATACTATAACACATAAAACGCACAATATTTAAATATGTTGGCTTTAAACTAGGATAAGGAGTTAATAAAATGAAAAGAGCATGGTCAATTTCAACAACTGTAAGAAATCCAGATAGGATTAGGGGTTTTTTGGAAGTTATCAAGGATTTTGAGGGTGTTGAATTTAATGAAAATCAACAGATAAAATTTCAAATAGCTTTGATTAAAAGAAAGTTGTACAAACCAACGAGTCTTAATGAAAAATTATCTGGCTATTATGATTCTCCTTCTAATATGTCCGATAATCAAGCAAAGGATATTTTTGGACATATGAAAGAAAAATCTACTGTTTTAGGTAATGATCCCGGATTAAGAGGAAGGACATCTATTGCCCCATTAAGTAAAATGGGTTTGGTTGTATCTAAACAAACTGTTAGTAAATTATATATTACAAATTTTGGAAAAAAGTTTTTGCAAAAAGATTTTGACATGGGTGAAATTTTCTTAGAATATTTCTTTAAATGGACTTTACCCAACCCAGACAATAAAGAATTTTCCGACAAAAATGGTTTTAATATTAGACCATTTATTATCACACTTCATATTATCAATGAAGTAAATAAAAAATGGAAAAAACTGGGTAATGAACCCGTTGGAATTTCTAAACAAGAATTCTGTTATTTTGTACCGACCACAATCGATTATAAAGAAATTCCAAATACCGTTAATGAAATTATTGCATTAAGAAATAAGTTAAAAGGTAAAGACAAGAAAGAACAAACTGCAATAAAAAAAGATTGTTTTACAAATAAAACTAATGAATTTTTTGAAGACTCCAAAGGCAAACATCTTGAGATAAATTTTCATAATTTAAAAGATTATGGCGATAATGCAATTAGGTATTTTAAGATAACCAGATTTTTTTATATTCGTGGCGGGGGTTTCTATATTGACTTAGAACCAAGAAGATTTGTAGAAATAAATTCTCTTTTAGATTATAGCAATGGGGAAGGTTTGAAATTCAATAATCTTGAGGAATATCTTGATTATATGGATTCAGATGTAGTTTATCCGTGGGATACTCAAGAAAAGATAAAAAAGATTATCACGGGAATAAGAAATGAAATATTTGAATTAAACAAATCTTTAAGCAAACCATTAATTTTAGAGAAAAAACTATTTGAAGTAAAAATTGAATCTTTGGCTGTAAAAGAGTTAAAACCTATAATGGTAGAGTTAAGAGTTCTTAGAAGAAAAGTACAAGAATATATTAATCATACAGAATTAGCAAATGCAGATAATTTTAAAGAAGTAATAAAAAATCTTGAAAATATCCATGGGAGCGATAAAAGTCAATCAATAGAATTAGAACACCTTACAACTTTATGTTTACATGCGATTAATGATGCTTTGAAAATACAACCTAATTATCCTGTAGGAGATGATAATAGACCAACTTTCACAGCACCAGCCAATGTTCCAGATATAGAATGCATTTATGAGTCTTTTAATATGATCTGTGAAGTTACTATGTTAGTCAGTAGAAGTCAATGGATTAATGAAGGGCAACCAGTTATGAGGCATTTAAGAGATTTTGAAACTAAGAATAATGATAATTCTTTTTGTTTATTCATTGCTCCGAGAATCCATCGAGATACTTTTAATACCTTCAGTTTTTCAAATAAATATGAGTATGAAGGAGAAAAACAAAAAATTATTCCCTTAAGTATAACTCAATTCTTAAAAATATTAAAAAGAGTGTTAATAAAAAAGATAGAAAATAAACCAATAACCCATAACGAATTTAAGGAATTATTATTGAGTTTATATGGTATTGCAATAGACTCTAAAGATGTTGATGATTGGGCAAGAAAGTCAAATACAATCCTAGAAAAATTTGAAAAAGAAGGTATTTTAGCATGAAAGATATTATAAACAAAAATCATGAAGGAGATTGTATAAAAATAATGGGTGATTTACCTAAGGGTAAAACTCATTTGGTCTTAACTGATCCGCCCTATAATGCATCAAATGGTGGCGTCAATTTACCTGACAACAAAACAGGCGGTGCATATTATAAAGTAAATGAAAAATGGGATAAATTTTCTTATGAAGATTATATGGATTTTACAAAAAAATGGATTGATGAAGCAGATAAAATCCTTGCCCCAAATGGTTCAATGATGGTTTGTGGTTCTTTGCATAATATTGGAGAAGTAATTATAGCATTAAAAGATAAAAAATATAAATTTATTAATTTGATAACATGGAGAAAAACAAATCCTATGCCTAGCATTACAAAGAGGACTTTAACCCATTCCACCGAATTTATTGCATGGTTTGCAAAAGGAAAAGGATGGAAATTTAATTATAATAATATGAAAAAGTATAATCAAGGTAAGCAATTAAGAGATGTTTGGGAGTTTTCGGTTTGCCAAGGTTCTGAAAGAATTAAAGGAGAAAATGGAAGAGCAGCACATCCAACTCAAAAGCCATTAGAATTATTTACACGATTAATTGAGATGGCAACAGACGAAGGAGATATTGTTATTGATCCATTTATGGGAAGTGGAACAACTGCTTTGGCGTCTATGCAATTAAACCGAAATTGGATAGGCATCGATAACAATAAAGAGTATATTGATTTAGCGAATAAAAGAATTAATGAACATAAAAAGAATACTAAATTAAAGGATTATTGCTAAAATGTGGGCTTTCCTAAATAATCTGAATAACATTTGGAATAATTATCCTATTGAATTTGTTATACTGATATTAACTGCATTTTATGGATTTTTAAGAATATTTAATGATTTCTTACCGACAAAATATAAATTGAATAAAAGATTTGCATTTTTTAAAAATATAAAAACCACATTTTTCTCTGTAACTGTTTCTATCCCCTGCCAATCAATTATTAAACCAAAAGAGTTGATATCAAAGTTTAATGACTTTTGGAGTGAAGATACACGAATTGTAAAACAAGAGGATGGAGTTATTGTCTTTAAATCATTGAAAACTGGAGCATCTTATACTATTCAATTAGCAGAAAGTGATGATGAAGATAAATGCCTCGTGACTATTGAAAGTTTAAATGGATTTAAAATAAACAGATTGGGAATTATGCAAGATTTTAAATCTGCCTTGGATGAAGTGCAAGAACTTATTAATGTTTTTTCAAAAGATAAAGAATCTACTGAAAAAATAATAACGCAGATTAAGTTTACTCTTAACAAAAAGGTTGAGGTTAAAAGAAAAGATGAAGTACAGAAAAAACTTGAATATGAATCAAAAAAATATTCTTTTACTTGTTCTCTAAATCATATTAAAGTTGTGAATCACGGTATGCCAAATTTAAAAAAATCCATAGATACTGCATTTTTTAATTGGATAGAAGAATATATTTAATTTATTTTTTCGATGAGGTTACTGCTTCTATAATTGCCTGTATTCTGTGATGAACAGCTCTTAACATTCTGAATCCAGCACTACCCGAATCTGTCCTACCCCTTGCAGTAATTTTTCCATCAGGATAGATATTGAATCTTTTATTTACTCCTTCAAAGTTCATTAATACTTCAAGGTATTCTTTATTCACTTCATCACAACTTTTAAAGGAAGCTTCATCTGGTTCAAAAGATACAGCATCTATTTTTCTATCTATACTTCTGATTGTTCCTTGTTCTTTAGTATATTTTTGCCCAGAAATACCGATTAATCCTCTTTTAAAACCTTGTTCAACTTGATCGAGGTTGACAGGCAATACTCTGAATGTTTGTGTATTGGTATGAACAGATAAGACTCTTTTGATTGCTTCTATATCATTCCCGACACAATACATTACATCTTCATCTACTGGAATGTAAACGTGATAGAAGAATAAACTCGGGTACGAAAATTGCTTTTCTTCTAAGTCAGACTCTTCAGGATATTGTTTTGTATCTCTAATTTCATAATACTCTCCAAGAAGATAAACTGGAACTCCATCAGTTTGATTTAGAAGTTTAATAAAGCTATAATTATTCCCTGAAAATTCTGCACTAGTCTCCATAGGTTTTCTTTCATATCCCTTTGGAAAAATAATGTTCTGTGGTTTTCCTAAAATCCAAATTGTTGCCATATTCTACTGATAAACACAACATTGTTTATTAATATTTCTCTTTCCTAAAGACGCCCCTAATAAAATATCTTTTTCCGCAGAAAAAGACTATCTTGACGCCCCTTCTAATAAATCCTTTTACAAAGTAAAAGACAATATGTCCGAAGGACTAAGCCCCTCTCTCTTTTCCGTTTTAAGTAATCCAAAAATTGAATATAACGATGTTAGTTTCTCGTTCCCTCCAGCGAGGCGAGGAAATGCGGAAGCATTTCACTCCTGCCGAACTGAGAGATGGAACGACGAGGAAAACGAAGTTTTCCGAAGAGTATTTTGGTGGGCTTAGTATCTAGTATAGAAATAGTATGACAAAGAGGCAAAAATCAAAAAAATTTATTATCCAGTAGATAATTTATCTATCTCTGTTTTCATGTTTCTAACATTGTTTTCAATACCTGACAAAACTTCGTCTAAATCCTGTTTTTCTTGGAACGTGTCAAATCCTGCTTCTTTAAGTTTGGCTTCATTTGTAGCGATAAATGATTTCAGACTTTGTATCTTAGGTTTAATCACGTTTGCTATATCGGTATAATCACGTTGAGCAGATTCCATATCCAATATATCGACAGTTCCTCCTTTATTTACTTGTTCCATCAAAATATTCCATTTATCTAATGATTTCTCTAAAGAAGTGGCATCATTATTAATTGCATCGACATATCTTTGGTATTCTTCTCCAAGAACATCTTGCTTTTTTTGAGTAGAGCTACAACCAGCAATCACAATTATTGAGACTATAAGCATAAATACAACATATTTTTTGTTCATTCTTTCACCCCTCACAAATATCTAATTTATTTAAATTATGTCTCTAAATATTTAAATCTTTTGTTTATATCTGTTGCCTCTTTGTCGTCATAAAATAACACGTTTTTCGTCGTAAAGCCCACCAAAATATTGAAACTAATAACTGTTATATTCCTTTTCACTCTCAAACGAAGTTTGGTCAAGAGTGAAAAGTCCGAAAGCTAAAAGCTTGAGGAAGTAACGCTATTTATTTAGTTTTTTTAACTAAAATATTAGCGTTATTGAATATAATAACTGTTA
>JAHJQL010000004.1 GCA_018819065.1 Nanobdellota archaeon
GACGATAGTCGGCTATCCCTGACCTAAAGGTCAGGGTATTACGCTCGACTATCTTAAAAGTCGAATTTTTGGGATTAAAAATCTCAACCTGAAGGTCGGGGTATTAAACCCCAACAAAATCTCTGTTGAGATTTTTAATAAAAAAATCAAAGGAGATACTAAAAATGGATGGCGCTTTTGCAATGTTTGGTATAATGGGTTTATTATTTACATTTTTCTGGTTAATCTTTTTTGCAGCAATTATTGGATGTTTTGTTTTTTGGATACTTATGATTGTAGATGTTGCTAAAAGAGAATTTCCAAAGCAAGATGATAAAACTGTTTGGATTTTAATTGTTGCACTAACAGGAGTTATTGGTGCTATTATTTATTATTTTGTGATAAAACGTAAACATTAGTTTTTTATGTACTGTCTAATCTCATATTTAACTATTAATACATTTAAAACTTCATAAATCTTTCTATTTGTTACCACTACTTAATAACTACTAAATAGAAACATTTATATATTAAAAGAAAAAACAAATGACAAATGATCAACAAACAATCAAACAACCAATACCTGTCTGTCAGAATTGATTAGCTTAGAGAATCTTTGAACGAAGTTGAAGACGGCTGGTACAGGAAATTCGCACTGGAAGGCGCGGGTTACAATGCTAAAAAGAGCAACTTCATAGATGGCGCTGTGGAGTTCTCAATGAGAAAGAACAATAAAGGACTTAACTTAATCGTTCTAATGGATGATGATGCAGAAAAAGATGATTTAATCTGTCAAATAGAGAAGAACTCAAGCAATAACATCATGATGAAAGCATTTGCTAAGGTATTTGAGATAACAGATGATTCAAAATACCACCCACCACAAATATACAAATTATTAAAATTTTCTAATGGAAAAAACAAAACCTTCGGAATAAAGATAGACTATGTGGAGACACAAAACAAGACTTATAATTGTGTTAGGAGAAAATTTGAGGGTTTTTAAGGAAAATGGAAAACAACGAACCCAGCTATCTTGGATTGTACCTTTTATCACCGAATAGCTTTAATCATTTCATCGTTGATGCGATAAATGCTTTAGGGGGACTTAAATCATTTCAAGAGACTGGTGTTTCAACAATCTCAAATTATAATCTTGACAGCATAATAACTGATGGTCTAGACAAAGGTGTTTTAAAACCAAAAGATAAACTTCTTGACCTGGGAAGTGCCTTTGGGCTGACAAGTCTGATTTGGACGTCGTATGGTTTTGACGTCACAGGCATAGAAATCAACAAGAAATGCTTTGATTACTCAGTTGAGCAAATCAAAAAGTTTAAAGAAAATCATCTTATGAACGGTGAGATTGTAAAATTCATAAATGGAAGCTATTTTCCTCCAGAATACATTTCTAAAAGAAACAATGGAACTGCACTTGCTCCAAGAATTGAAGAAAAATATTTGAATAAAAAAAGAACTTGCGAAGAATGCTTCTTTCCAACGCCATCAGATATATATAAGGAAAATAATCTTAAATTAAATGAATTTGACGTGTTCTACGCATATCTTTGGGATATTCAGGGTCCAAGCGTCATGAAAATTTTTAAGGATTATTCAAAAGAAGGAGCATTGCTCGTAGGTAGCATTGCTGCAAGTCAGCGTGATAAAAAATATGTGGTAAATGAATTAGGATTAAAAGATATAACAAACACAATTACTCTAAACAAAGAAGTGTTTTTCTTAATAAAAAAAGAAGATGAGAAACTTTATGAGCATAAAGTACGAAATTATGAGTTTTAATAAAATTTCTTTTATGTGCATATTAACCGTTCAAAAATAACAGGTGGGCTACGGTGGACTTTCTCACTAACGCTCGAACTTTTTTCATTCGTAAAAAAAGAATATAACCCCAATTAGTGCCAATAAAAATTTTGGTCTTTATGGACCCCAGTCAAGTCCTGGATGTCCAATTCTTCTTGCATACGCGAAAAGAAATCCTGTTCTTTCTAAGAGAAGTGTGTTATATTGCTCTTTCGTAATGTCTCCTTGTTGTAGAAATAAATCATAGTATTTGTCTACTTTTACAAAAGGAGGCATTTCTTTTATTACATCTATAAACTTAGCTGCAGGAAGATTTCCTCCCAAATATTCTTTATTAAGCTGTTTGACTGTGTCTGAAATCTCCTTTTGTAATTCACGCTTGCTCATACTCACTCGAAAGTGATTACTATTTATAAATTTATTTATAGATTATTTTTAATTCCCGCAAACTTTGTACAACATTGATTATACTCAATTAAGGTTGAGCGGCGGATGGGATGACATATTTTAGAATTCTCGTTTGTCTTTCGAACTTGATACCCTCCTCAGTCCAAACAAGATGCTTAATTTCGACATCTCCTTTGTAAGTTCCATCAAGAACACTTCCATTAGGAATAGTTGTTGTGGATGGTTTAATATATCCCTCATCTAATAATAATTTCGCTTCTTCAGATGTTTCATCAAAAAGCCCGTGATTCTTGAATTTAACAATAGCTCTGTAAGATTCTGAAATGCTCCTGACATAATCACACAACCCCATATCCAATGCTAGATAATTACTTATTTAAATAATTTGTGCTGCTTGATCTTAACTTTTCGTCACTTACTCTTCTTGCCCTTCAGACACCTCTCCTTTTAGTCGAGGGAACCTAACACCTTGTTATACAAGGGTGAGGGCAAAGTCCGAAAGCGCAGCGTCCTTTTGAGTTTGATTAAGACGCTTTCTTCAATACAATATTGAGAATTTTTCGTGTATTTTTTAAATTATCAATTACATAATTAGCAGCAGCATTTTCTAATTGTTCTTTAGAATAAATTCCTGTAGTAACTCCAATAGTTATAATTCCAGCTTCGTTTCCAGCATTCATATCTTGTGGAGCATCACCAAAAAGAAAGACATTTTTATCAAATTTAAAATCAAAATTTTCCTCAGCTTTTTTTATAGCAAGTTTTACAAGATTAGTTCTATTAATATCATCACTTCCAAATCCTCCTAGTTTGAAAAATTGATTCAATTTAACTCTTTCTAATTTTCCTCTTGCAATCGGTTCTAAATTACCTGTAACCAACCCTATCAAATAATTTTGTTTATCTAATTCTTTTAATAATTTTTTTACTCCTGCTAAAATAGTTGGAGGGTCACAATTATTTTTTATATTATCATAATATTCTATCATAGAAGTCATGCAATCTTTAATTTTTGTTTTGATATCTTCTTCACTTAAATTATTTTTTTGAAGCACTTCAATAATTATTTGTTGATCAGTCATTCCGTTGAAATTTATTATATCTATTGTTGTGTCAATATCATATACTTCTTTAAAAGCATGAGTAAATGCATCTCGATGTCCTTTTGCATTTTTTAATAAAGTTCTATCAATATCAAATAACAATAATCTATCCATAAATGTAAAACATATTCTATCCTTTATATCTTTTACGGCACCATAATTAAACTCTGCGGAATTTCTTCGAAATTCCTTTGGGACGTTGCGCTTATCCCATCTGTCGTCGGGGTATTTAACACCAATTATACTCAATCGTCTTTAGTGAAAAACAAAACAGGATGGGTGAGAAAACGAAATGATGAGATTATCTTGCATATTCTAAGACTTTTTCAAGACCGGCCTCATAATTTACTTTATCTCTAAAATCTAAAAGTTCTGAAAGCGTGAGACAGGTATGTCTCTTCAAGAAATCTTCCCTAATCTGAGTTAAATCATAGTTTAATGAATTTGAATATTTTTCTTTCATTGAACTATCTTCAGTAAATTGCCTCCAAAGTCTGCTTCCTGGAAGAGGAATTATTACATTGATGTAGGGATGAACTCCTCCTAAATCAGTAATCCTTGAAATTATTTGTTCTGTTTCATGCAAAGATTCTTTATTCTCACCAATTAGACCCACAACAAAGGATGCGGAAATTTTTATGCCCACATCTCGTGTTGCTTTTATTTTTTCGTAAATCGTGTTATTTGTATAGGGTTTTCCGTTAATTCTTAAAATATCATTGCTTCCTGACTCTACGCCAAAAAGGATGTGGTCGATTCCACAATATCTCATCAATTCCAGTTTTTCAGGAGTTATGTCTCTAATATCTGCAAAAATAGTCATCGGAAGTTTGTTGGCATCACAATAAGTGTCTGCAAATTCCTTCATCCAATGAAAATCTTTGGCCCATGTGTCGCTAACATCAAATAAATAATCTATGCCATATTTTTCTTTTAATATGGTTATTTCCTGAACGACTTTTTGAGGATCTCTTTTTTGATGTTCTTTATCCTGTCTAGCACAAAAACTACAAGTTCTTGGACAGCCTTTTTGTGAAAAAATATTTGTGGGTCTTTTTGGATTTAGTTGAGGGAAAGTTGTTGTTGAATCATAATAAGCTATATAGTCTTCAATATTCAATCCCCCTTGTAATCTATCAAGAACACCATAATTCTCCAAAGAATCTTTTATCTGTGGAGTTCTATTTATTTTTTCATTCCGGTAAACTAAATTAGGGACTTCATCTAATTTTTTAAATCCATTTTCTACAAGCAGTTTTAAAGGAATTTCTCCTGCATTAACAATAACTGCATCTGTTTCTTGGAGTCTGAACAAATCAATCGGGTTTGCTGTCGCTGCTTGACCTCCAAAAACCACATAACTTCCTTTTGATTTTGCGGTTTTTGCAAGCTCTTTTATGTTTGATGTCGACAATGAAGTATATGTGATGCCTACAACATCAGCATCAATTCTATCAATTATTTCTTCTTTTGATAAGTGGGTTCCATCGAGAATTTCAACATCTGCCACATCAGAAACTGCATTTGCTAAGCTAATAAGTTCCAAAGGCATGTACCATTTATCGACTTTCGGCAATTCAGTTATTGGTGTTTTGATTAGTTGGATTCTCATAAAAAAAAATGTGTACAAATCATATAAATATATTTGTCGTATGATTTCATCCGAAAAGTTTATAAATATTTAACTCTCCTTATAAATGATGGATAAGTCAATAATAAAGAACCTCGGACTAACTGATTACGAAGTCGAAATATTTTTGAGTTTGATAAAAAACGGTCCTTTATCTGCTTATGAAATATCAAAAAAAACTGGGCTATACAGGCAGGCTTGCTATGATGCTTTAAATAGGTTGCAAGAAAAGGGATTTGTCAGCACTGTATTAAAAAATGGCAAAAAAATATTTCAATCAATAAATCCAAAACAAATATCAGACTATTTAGATGAACAAAAAAGAAGATTTGAAACAATTATGCCGGAACTACAAAAAATGCAAACACTCGGACTTGAAGATATTAGTGTGGAAGTTTTTAAAGGAAAAAACACAGTCAGAATTGCACTTTCAGACATAATCAGCACCCTCAAAAATAAAGGTGGTGAGGTTTTATGCACAGCGGTTGATGAATCATTTGCTTTAGAAACTAATAAAACAACAGTCGAACAATACGAGCGAGACATTTTACGATACAAGATAATTGAAAGAGTGATCTTAAAAAAAGGGCATAAAGGTTTTCTGAAAAGAGGGAATACGAAATATGCATTTATCGAAAATAAATATTTTAATCCAAACCCAATTATTATTTATGGAGAAAAAGTTGAAATTCTTATGTGGGGGAGTCCAAATTATCTAGTCCGGATAACAAGTAAAAATATTTCCGATAGTTTTAGAAAACAATATGAACTGATGTGGTTCTCTTCTGTGAAAAAATAATGAGTTTTCTCAACCTCACTTTCTTTACTTGTTGGTTTGTTTTGTTCGCTTGGATAACACTAAGAATTACTTCCTTTAGCTCAATTTGTAAGTTTTGGTTCGTGTAACAGCAATCGTCTTTTAAGTCTGACAAAATATATAAATATGGTTGCTTTTCCTATTTTAGAATGGCTGAAAAACTTAATGAATTTTATGAGAGAATGAAGGATTTCGTTATACCTCAATCATATGACTTGCCGCCTTTAGATACTATTGGAGGTCCAACATTATTTATGAGTGCTTATGAGAGAAAGATAAGAGAAAAAGAACTCGTGATGGAACAGTCAACACAAAGAGGCGTTATATATAAAAACGATAAATTTAGAAGATAACTTCTTCATCTTCTAAAGAAAAAAATTTACTCTTTTTTCTTCGTCTCTGAGATTTTTGCAAGAAAATCGATGACCAAAAAAGAGGAATTTATTCCTTCTTTTTTGTTTTCTTAATCTCTTTTTCAAGATCTAGTTTTTCTAGAAGTTCTTTATATCTGTTTCTAATTGTTACTTCAGTTACTCCTGCAACATCTGCAACTTCTCGCTGTGTTCGCTTCTCACCATTTATTAGTGCTGCAACGTATAGTGCTGCTGCTGCAATTCCAGTTGGTCCTCTTCCTGATGTGAGTTCGACTCCTTGTGCTTGCTCTATTATTTCTACGCTTCTTGTCTGCGTTTCAGCGTTTAGCCTTAGTGACGTTGAGAATCTTGCTATATAATCTGCTGGGTTGCTTGGCAGAATCTTAATTCCCAGTTCTCTTGTTATGAACCTATATGTTCTTCCTATCTCTTTTTTCTCTATTCCAGATGCCTCTGATAGCTCATCAAGTGTTCTTGGAACATCGTGTCTTCTGCAGGCCGCGTATAGTGCTCCTGCGACGACTGATTCCATGCTTCGACCTCTTACTAATCCTTTTTGGACTGCTAGTGTGTATATTCTTGATGCTTCTTCTTCAACTGATCCTGGTAGTTTTAGGTATGATGAGACTCTTTTTAGTTCTGCTAGTGCTAGTTTTAGGTTTCGTTCAATTGCAGTGCTTATCCTTTGCTGCCACTTTCTTAACCTGAAGAATTTACTTTTTCCTTTGTGGTCTAAAGAATAAAGGTCTGCTTTTCGGCCAACATCTGTTCCCAGTCCCTTGTCAAACTGGGTGTAGCTCATGGGTGCCCCAGTTCGTCTCTTCTTTTCAGCTGATTCTGCGTCAAATTCTCTCCATTCCTGGTCGAAATCAACCATCTTGTCTTCAACGACGAGACCACAGTCCTTGCAGATTATCTCTCCTCTTTCTTGATAGTGAAAAAGGTTTATTCCACCACATTCAGGACACTTCTTAACAAACTGCAATTATTACACCCCCATCGACTAATAACTTCGTAAAATTTATAAATAGGAACGGGAAGGTATATTTAAAGGTTTGTTTTTTTCAGATTTTGGCTGTTTTCTATAATGAATTTGATGATGAAAGATAAGTTCGTCTCACAAACGGTTGCTCAATTAGATAGTAAAAGATGTAAATACTGGCGTGGCAAATAGCCACGAAAATTAGCCCTTCTTTTGATTGTATAATTAGCGCGCCCAGGTATCCGTAGAGATAACCAATACCATACATTGGGTTTTTAAATATTCTATAAGGTCCTGATTGAATAAATTTTCCTGTTTTCTTGTTTAAGAACAAATCCTTGTAATAGTAAATATCCAGTCCTGTAAGCCACGTTGCCCAAAATTTACTTCCAAAGCTAACTACGAAAACTATCACGCTAATTATCCATGCAATGATTGGCGCAATATTGAATGTATTTGGGTGTGCAACGGTAAATTGTGCAATTGCAAAGGCGCTGTTCATAAACATTAACCCTAATAAGATTTCATAAATAGAATAGGCTTTTTCTTCACCAAGTTTTCTTATCATCCACGACCGAATTGGCGTGCTGAGAATAAGTGGATTGCCAACGTAGTAAAAAGCCCAACAGAATATAACGTAGGGTAACCACCAGTTTTTGATATAGACAATTTGATTTAGTAAGTATGATATTATCGCAAGTGGAATCCATATCAACAAGATTTTACCGCGGTCAAGCCTAACACCTGACATCCCTGCGAAGACGAGAACAATTTTTCGTGCTGTTTGAAACGCAGCAACCATTTTCTTCTTCATTATGTGAGCAAATATTTTGTATCTGTATATAATATTTCTGGTTTATGGATTGTATATTTTTGTTATAAGATTTTTTTGAATGAGTTTTCTCATTTTTGATTTTATCTCTTAATTCCAGTATCTCCGATTGGAAAATGACTCCTCCTTAGTGCTCGAAAAAAAGCACATAGGAGAAGTGCATGGTTATGTTTACCAAACAAACCATGACACATATAACATCGTTTTTACAAAAAACTTTCGATTCTTGTAGTA
>JAHJQL010000027.1 GCA_018819065.1 Nanobdellota archaeon
AGGAGAAAAAGAAGAAGTGACACAACCAGCGCAGCCGCCAGCAACAACCCCGACAACACCAACAGAGACACCAGCAGAACAGCCGCCGGCAACACCACCCGCACAACCTCCAGCAATACCGCCAACACAACCACCAGCGCAGTCTGAAGAAAAGCTTCCAAGCAGAGGAGCAGCCTTGTGGGGCTTCATATCAATGTTTGTTGTAATAGCTTTGCTGTTTGTTTTCTGGAAGGAAGGAAAGCTTCAGCAACTCTTCCAAAAGCAAAAAGAGCACGGAGTCCACAAACCGCATGATGACGCTGAAAAACTTGATAAATTCATCAGAGAGCAGCTAAACGAAGGACACGACGCAGCACACATAAAGACGTCACTACTAGAAGCTGGTTGGAAGAAAGAGAAAGTGGATGAAGCGTTGAAGAAATACAAAAAATAAATTTTTGTTATTCTTTTTTTTTATTGTAAACATTTAAATAGTCTATTTGTCAAGGTTTAATGAAAGTCAATTTTATTGATGTGAGGTGTTAGTAATGGTTGATACAAAGAAACCAGAGCAGTTCTATTTTGGAATATTAGCAATAATAGCTATTGTAGGAATAGTAGGTCTTGTTGTCATGTTTGCCGGCAACAGAGCAATGAACACATTTTCTGCACCTGCAGAAACACGCAGCGTGTCTGGAGAACCAACCACGCTGGTAGGAGAATCCTTCAAAGGACGCTTTGAAGATCCAGGCGATGATGAAACTATTGATAAACCAGAGATAATATCACCAACGAAGATGAGAATGTTAGAAAATGAGACTTGTTATGACAGCGATGGAGGCTTTGAGCCGTTCATAGCAGGATTTGTTGAAATCAGCTACGGACAATTTGGTGTGGTTGCTTATGACACTTGTTTGGATGATAACTATGGCTATTCACGAAGAGTTATGGAGATGGTTTGCAATGGTACACAGCTTGCTGAGATAGAGTATAAATGTCCATACAACTGCTTTAAAGGCCGATGCTTGAACGTATCAATCACTGAACCAGTAGTTCGAGGGCAATTCTACGCTTATAAATGGCAACACCTTGAAAACCCTTCACTTGACTCAGTCAGTGCATCTATAAGAATGGAGATGCGAGAAATAGCTACTGGTGGAGAATACCATTTATCTATTAATTGTAACTCTGGCAAAGAAAGTCTTGCCTCAACAGATTTCTTCAGCAGTCCTTTATATCCTTACTACTCTAATAACTTTGGAGGAGGAACCCAGAGTGTATGGTTAGAGAATGTTAAAGAGTCCGACCTCAGAAATGTTAACTGTTATGGATGGTGGCAATACGGCCCGTTATGGGGCTACGTACAGATGATCTCAGGAGGCTTGACGCTGCCAAAGATACAGCAACTGATAATAATGAAGGAGCTAGGCTCAAATGATTACTATGCCAACTTCGTAGGCTACAATAATAGAGGAATAGATTATGCTGGGTTGAGTGTAGGAATAACAGATTATTACGGCAACTACGAGCAATTATACTACAACTTTAATTACGGCAGCCCCTATGGTGTTCCTTCAGTAAATGAGATGATTCCATTAAACTTCTCATTAAACAACACCCAACGCATAGACTTAATTCTGTGGCTTGATGATTATGAATATGAATATTATGGAGATGGATATCGAGCTTCAACAGGCACTTCGAAAGAATATGTGCTCGGATTAATCAAGCCTTCCGGCGTAGTTGGTGTTGCAGGCAAGCAATACAGTGTTTTCCAAGGAAAACCGATTAACACAACCACGGAACAAATACAAGATTTGTTCATTGAGAACTTGGAGCGAAAAGCAAAAACCAATAATACTTATTAATTTTTTTATCTTTTTTTATTACTTTTTTCTAGTAAATTTTATAAATAATCATTTTTATATAGTATTTAATTAGTTTTTTAAAGATTTAAGAGGTGTGGCTTATGAAACTATTTTTTATGATATTCTTGGTTTTACTCATACTGATATCAGGCTGCGCTACTAGTTCATACCTGGATTTATCAACTGTGATGAATAACCCTGATTCTTATGTTGAACAAACAATAACTGTGAAGGGCACAGCAGAACCTGACTTGATGGTGAAATGCACTACTCAGATGTGCGAAGAAAGTAATCCTTGCTGTAGAACTTGTTCAAGCAGATTATTGCTAACACAATCAAGCTCGTCTGTCACGATAGAAGGCGGAGAGTGCAAAGGCAACAACTGCGAGATGACTTGCTTTCCACTAGAACAAGGCAAGGAATACCTAGTTAGCGGTTTTTTAAAGAAAGAAAACTCGAAGTACATATTCTTTGTTCAAAGCTACGAGGACTGGAAATAGTAATTAACTGTGAGGAATGGAAATATAATAATGAAGAAAAAAATAATAGTGATTGCCTTTGTACTGCTGTTAGTCATCCCTTTGATAAGTGCAGAGAAAACAATACACTTGCAGTCAAAAGAGTTCAAGCCAGAAAAAAAGATTGACCTTAATCTAACACAAAAAGAAGTTCAAACAGAAAAAACAACAAAAAAAACTCTGAAAAAGGATGCAAAAACTGCTGAGACTCCAAAAACAAAGCTTTCAACAGAGCAGACTAAAAAGCACATTCTGATACAGCTGAATTATATACCAACAGAAGAAGACAAACAAGATCTGACAAAAAAAGGAATAATCCTGCTAAACTACATACCAGATTATTCATGGATTGTTGCAATAAGTCAAGAAGCCATGGCGCAGCTTGAAAATGACGATTCAATCATCTACGCTGGCGAACTGGCCAAAGAAGACAAGATGCTGCACTCGCTTAATAAAAGACTGCAAGCAGATCCTGAACCAAAAATTATGGAGACAATAAGGCTGAAAGGAAAATTCTTCCAAGACACAACATCAGATGAAATGGTTGCGACATTATCAAAGTACACATCTGACTACTTACTTAAAGAAAACTATTTTGAAATAAACATCTCAAAAATAGACGTTGAAAATATAGCTTCAGAAGACACAGTAAACTGGGTAAGCGACTTATTCTTGGAGCCAAAAACACAAAACAATATAGCAAGACAGATAATAAGCGTAAACACAATACAAGCCTCGCCTTACAACCTTACAGGACTTGGAGTGGTCGCTGCAGAATGGGATGGCGGCTGGGTAGGAAACCACACAGACTTTGGAAACAGGATAACAATAGGAGACAACGGAAGCACAGTAGACCCTCATGCAACACACGTCGCAGGAACGATGATAGGTGCAGGAATAATAAATTCACTATACAAAGGAATGGCACCAAACGCGACGCTGATAAGTTATGAGTGGTCCAACCTCACTACTGAATACAACCAAGCAATAAACACGTATAATGCAGTAGTTTCTCAAAATAGCTGGGGGTACGGTCCAAATATAACAACAATTAATTATTGTAACTTGATTCTTGGTAGTTATTCTGATACATATGATAATATTCTGATGGATAATGTTACTAGGGGTTCTTTTGGAAAAAAGATGACCATAGTTTTTTCTGCTGGAAATGAAAGAAGCACAAATTTTGATAAATGCGGAAGTTTAGGATTCACTTATAATACAACAATTCCTCCTGCAACATCAAAAAACACTATAACAGTAGGCGCGGTTGATGACAACCAAGTTGTTGCTTCATTTTCTTCTTGGGGACCAACAGATGACGGTCGGATAAAGCCAGACGTCGTTGCAAATGGTGTCTCAGTGATGTCAACAATCCCAGTAAACACATACACTTCCTATGATGGAACATCAATGGCTGCTCCAGGAGTTTCTGGTGCTGCAATCTTGCTTTATGAACATTACAAGAGTCTGCATGGTAATCAGAACCCTGGCTCTGAACTTGTCAAAAACATCATTATTCACACTGCAAAAGACTTGGGAAATACTGGTCCAGACTATCAATACGGATATGGGCTGGTCAACGCAACAAGAGCAGTACAGTACATAAGCGATGATGTTAACAAAACCTTGTTTTTTGGCTCAAACATAACACAGACAGGACAAAACGTGACATACAAGTTTGAGCTGCCGCAAGGAAAGTCTGATTTGAAGATAACACTAGTTTGGAACGACTACCCAGGCGCAGAACTTGCAAGCGTGGAGCTAGTAAACGACTTAGACCTAATAGTTATTAGTCCAAACAGCCAGCGAAAGTATCCTTGGACTCTAAACGCTTCAAACCCATCAGCAAACGCAACTCAAAACAGGGAAGACCACCTAAACAACGTAGAGCAAGTATACATGCAAAACCCGGATGCAGGAGTTTGGACTGTAATAATAAATGGTTCAGTAATTCCAGAATCCCCACAAGAATACTCACTCATAACAAGCACAAATGATGAATTAGCGCCAAGACTAAACGTGACATCACCACAGAATTCAACAACATATTATGATTCAAATGTTAATTTAAATTATGTTGTATCTGATTTAAACTTAGACAGTTGTTGGTTTACAAACACAACCAGTCAGAATCAGACATTAACTAATTGTTCTAACACTACAATTCAAAATTTAACAACCGGAAATAAAAACATAACTGTTTTTGCTAACGATACATACGGAAACACTATTTTTAACACTATTAATTTTAACATTGATGTTACTCCTCCAACAATAAATTTTTCATCTCCAATCAACCAAACAACCAATAATCTTTCTTTGGAAATAAATGTTTCAGTAGTTGATCAAGCTCACAACATATCATCATGTATTTTAGAATGGAACGCAACAAATGAATCAATGACTAAATCTGCAGAAGGAAACAATATTAGTTGCTATAAGAATAAGACAGTAACTGGAAAAGGATTGTTTTTCTACAAAGTCTTTGCAAACAATTCAGTAGATAATACAGGTGTTTCTTCGCAAGCATATGTTAATATTACAAACACACCTCCAAACATAACTAGCTTTGAACCAAACGTTACTGTTGTTTCTGTAGCTGAGAATTCTTCAATATTTTTTAACCATACATCAACCGATGCAAACAACGACACATTATTATATAATTGGACATTAAATGGAATCACAAGGTCGACAAACAATTCTTGGTTATACGAACCAAATTATACTGCTGCTGGAAACTATAACGTCACGTTGTTTGTTAACGACGGAGAAAACACATCTCTTGTTAGCTGGAATTTAACAGTATTAATTGATGATGTATTTCCAGTTGTAAATATTACTTTTCCAACAAATGTTTCAATAGTTAATAATAGTTATTTTACGCTTGTTTTTAATGCAAATGAAACAAATCCAAACACGGGAACATTTTGCAATTACACACTTATAAAAAATTCAACAACTACAAATTCAAATCTAAATATTAGTATAGATGAAATGACGCAAGTGGAAACAGTTTATTCTTACAACACTTCTATTGTCGCATTAGAAAATGGAAACTACACTCTAACTGTTGAATGTATAGATACAAACAATCAAACAAGTTCATTGACTTATGGTTTTATGCTTAATGATACGGTTGCTCCAACAGTTTCAAGCATTAGTGCATCTTCATCAGGCACAAAACCAGTTACTGTAACACTATCTGCAACAACTAATGAAGCTGCTACTTGTAAATATAGCACATCAAATGTTGCTTATGATTCAATGAGTGCTATGACTACAACCAGAGCAACGAGTCACTCTGTTGCAAATGATTACACAGTTGATACTTCAGGAACATATTATGTGAGATGTAGTGATTCTGCAGGAAATACTATGAACACATCAAGTTCTACTGCTTTTACAGCAGATGTTATTACATCTGGCGGAGGCGGTGGTGGAGGTGGTGGAGGTTATGTGCCAACAACACAAACAAACGCATCTTCAACGTATTCCAAATCATGGGACAAATTAGTAATTGGTGTTTTACAAAAAGTTATTATAAATTCAACATCTTACGAGAACATCTCATTTACAATACTTGAGTTTAAACCAACAATAAATATAACCAATCCTGAATTAAAAATTGTAGCTCTATTAACACCATCATCAACTACTGGTGCAATAAAAACAAAAGCATACAAATATATTCAAATTGTTGAAACAAATGTAAATGAAGGAGATTTGACAAACACAAGAATTGAATTCAAAGTTGAAAAAAGCTGGCTTCTAAATAATTCTTTAACAAAAGAAAAAATAACTCTTTTTAGATATACAAACAGTAGTTGGATATCACAGCAGACAGTGATTATTTTGGAGGATTCTAAATATGTATATTACAGCGCTCAAACTTCTGGTTTTAGTTATTTTGCAATAGGAGAAAAAGAAGAAGTGACACAACCAGCGCAGCCGCCAGCAACAACCCCGACAACACCAACAGAGACACCAGCAGAACAGCCGCCGGCAACACCACCCGCACAACCTCCAGCAATACCGCCAACACAACCA
>JAHJQL010000028.1 GCA_018819065.1 Nanobdellota archaeon
AGGAGAAAAAGAAGAAGTGACACAACCAGCGCAGCCGCCAGCAACAACCCCGACAACACCAACAGAGACACCAGCAGAACAGCCGCCGGCAACACCACCCGCACAACCTCCAGCAATACCGCCAACACAACCACCAGCGCAACTTGAAGAAAAGCTTCCAAGCAGAGGAGCAGCCTTGTGGGGCTTCATATCAATGTTAGTAGTAGTAATAATTTTATACTTATTTTGGAAAGAAAGAAAATTGCAACACAAAACCTAACAATATAAACAGAATTTTTCAGCCATAATAGTCGCTTCTATTATCGTTTTTTTTATTTCTTCAAGAGTGGGGTTCTTTATCACTTTGTGTTCGTCCATGACTTTCCTTATCACTCTTTGAATGTCTAGGAATTTGCATTGGCCGTTTAGGAATCTTTGAACCATGTAATCATTCGCTGCATTCATCGCTGCTGGCAGGCTTCCGCCTTTTTCTGCAGCTTCATAAGCGTATTTTAGACAAGGAAACCTATCAAGGTCTGGTTTGTCAAATGAAAGTTTTTTTGCAAAGTCAAGACTCTCTATTGGTGACTCCCACCTTTCAGGATATGATAGTGCGTATTGAATTGGTAACTTCATATCTGGGTTTGATAACTGGGCTATTATGCTGCCGTCATTAAACTCAACCATTGAGTGTATTATGCTTTGAGGATGTATTATAACATCTATTTTTTCAAGCGGCAAGTCGTAAAGCCACATCGCTTCAATAACCTCAAAACCCTTATTCATCAGTGTTGCAGAGTCAATTGTTATCTTATCACCCATATTCCAGGTTTTGTGCTTTAAAGCATCTCTTGCACTCACAATCTCAAGCTCTTCCTTTGTCTTCTTAAAGAGTGCGCCTCCTGAACAGGTGAGTATTAGCCTTTTAACATCTGATTTTTTCTCGCCGTTGAGGCACTGGAATATTGCTGAGTGTTCAGAGTCGATAGGCATTATGTTAATATTATTTTTCTTTGCCTCCTTCATTATTATCTCGCCTGCAGAAACTAGTGTTTCCTTGTTTGCAAGGGCTATGTCTTTCTTATTCTTTATTGCTTCAAGGGTTGCATCTATGCCTGAAAGGCCGACAATTGCGTTTACCAACATATCATAATCTTTCATAGCGGCAATCTTTATCTGAGCGTCGTGCCCTGAATAAACCCTCGCATCGACACTTTCTTTTAATTCACGAGCTTTTTTCTTGCCAGAAATTGCTATTGCTATTGGCTTGTATTTTTTCACCTGCTCTTTGAGAAGTTCTACGTTGTCATTAGCAGATAAAGCAACAACTTTTAACTTATCAGGATGTTTATCAACGACTTCTAATACTTGTTTACCAATATTTCCAGTACTCCCAAGTATGGCTATTTTCTTAATTTTAACACACCTTTTTAAGGTGTTTAAAGCAGCTCGCTTTTTATATCTTTAGAAATTTCACTAACCAGCCTCTTCTGAAGCTTCATTTTCTCCTCTGCAATCTTCTTAGATACTTCAAGGTTTATCATGGCGTCCATCCCGACCCGATGTTTTACTTCCTGCACATATTTAATCTGTGAAATTATAGTGTGATTATTGAATTTTCCACTGAAAAGAAATGGCCTTATAAATCCTGCAGAACCACAATCAGCAATTAAATCAGCGTCTTGGATTATTTGTAATTCTAGAGTTTTATCTTTTAATTTAGTTCCTCGCTTGCCTCGCATATCATGGTTTTTAATTAAGTATGATACTTCTTTTATGAAATCTTCAGAATGACCCATCTTTTTAAGGATGTTTCTTGCTATTGGAACTCCGAGGCTTGCATGCTTAAACCATTCCTTCTCATGTCCTTTTAGGAATGAATCTTTTCCAAAAACTTTCTTGTCGTCAAGCTTAGTCTTCCCAACGTCATGAAGAATTGTCGCGACTAAAACTTGTTCTTTCTTACAAGGAACTTTCAGCCTTTTCATAATCTCTTTTGCTGATTCAAAAACCCTTAACGTGTAGAATGTTTCGTCGAATGGACCATGCTTGAAATGCTTCGTTTTTAAAAAAAGCTTGCAGACTTCACCATATATCCTTTTATAGTTAGGATTGTTATCAACATTGTTCATAGAATTGGTTGATTACTGAATTGTTTAATAAATTTTTTGATTAAGAATTATTTCTTCTTAAAAACCTTGTAAGTCACCATGAGAACGATGAATAGCTCTGCAAGTATCACAACTGGCTTTAAGAAACGAGCCATATCTTGGTAATAAACGCCAGTTCCAACAAATAAGCTTATGAGACCGCCAACCAAAAAGCCAGCCTTCGCCAAGTCCCAGAAATCATCATCTTTATTGTAAAACAAGCCAAACAGTATTGCAAAGACGCCAACAATTGACGAGACTAGAAATAATACCATGCTGTGTTCTTTTCTTGCAGTATCATAAGACTCATAGCATTTATTGCACTTGGCCTCTATTGGGCAACCGTTTTCATCATATGTATACTCGATTGGTCCCCTGCAGTCCACTACTTGAGGCATTACTTCTCCGCATTTATCTTTTTCAACAGGCTTTGTGATTATTGTTGGATAACTGCAGAAATCCTCGTATTTTGGGTCTGGATATATCGCGTTTGTCATCGCAAAGATGAATATGGTAAAGAGAATCGCGATAGTCAACACTATTCCTATCTTTTTTACCTTGCCAATAAAGCCAGACTCTCTGTCTTTCATAGAAATAAAAAATGATTCTTGTCTTTATAAATATTGCTTTAGCTAATTAGAATTGTTAAAATTGTTTTTGTAAAGCTTCTCAAGATCATCTGTACCAGGCATTTTATCCTTGCGGACATAGTTTACCATTATGTCGTCAAAGAAGTTTCTGAAAGGAAGTTCTTTTTCATTGCAACAATCCTCTCTGTGGCGGAATCTTCTCATTAGTTTAAAGCTTTTCAAAGAGTCTGTCAGCAACTTTATTCTCTCTTCAGGAAGGCTTAAACCAACCACGTCTTCTGCAAAGTATTCTACTCTTTTCTTCATGTCATTAGTGAACATGCAATTCTTAAATCCGTTTTCGGTGTGATAAACAGCGTTTATTATGTCCAAATATTTTTCTTCTTTTAGATTAACAACCACATAATTGTTATCTTGTTCGTTTTTGATATTTTCCCTTTCCAGATTGTTATCTTCAAATATTTCATAGATGTTTTTCACATAGCCTTTGAGTTCTAAGAAATCGCTGCCGTTTGGAACCAGAACTTTTAAGTCTAAGCCTTCTAGTATATCAACTCCTGCTTCCTCCCTGTCTGATTTTAGGAAGTTAAGCAGTGATGCGTAGTGGTGTGAATCTATTGCTATTAGGTTGTGAAGACTGTTTGGAGTGATGTAAACCATGTTATCTTTTCCTTTTTTCTCTTCTCCAACACTTTCCAAAGATTCATCTACAAAATTCCAGAATAAATATGCGAGAGCTAGTTCTTTGCATATGCTCGCCAATTTTTTTGTTCTTACAATCTTTATCTTCATAAATTCGTTGCTCATCCTTGCATCAACAAAAGAAAGATTGTATGCGTAAGCGTTGACTATCTTATCTTCTAACTCTGAGTTCGAATTCTTCAAACTTTTTATGCCTAAAGCTATCTTATTTAATTCTTTATCTTTTTTAATCTCTTGCAAAATCTTTTCATTCTCTTTATAGTGTTTTTCCAAGTTCGTTATTATCTCATCAACATCTCCCTTGAATTTAGCATCAATATTCATAATTTCTCCTGAAAATTTTTTCATGGCGTCTATAAATCCAGGTCTGTACCTTTCAAATATTTCCTCTGCAAGACATAATGCTAATAAGCCTTTATTATCATTATTTGTTTTTTTATTTAAAAGTCCATATTCTAGAACTAGTTCATTTAGTTCTTTGCTGTGTATGAACCATTTGTAATGTGACTCGTGTTCTCGAAGCACAGATTTTAGTTTGTGAGGAAGTATTAATTTTTTCAATGACTTTTTTTCTGATGCCAAAACATCCTTTTGGTTTACTTCCATATCTCCACTTGCCAATTTAACTAGATAATCACTGGTAAATTTATTGAACCAGTCAGGTAATTTTTGTTTTTCTTCTTCACGTAGATATTCTGGAGTATTGTCATCTTTGTTATCTTTATCATCTTTATTCATATCCATGATGTTCTTTAGATAATTTTTGTTGCCTTTTATTTTGACAATTGTTGACTTTTTTTCTTTTTCCATCTTTTCTTTTCTTACTTTAGCGACTTTATCCCACTGAATGTTTTTTACTGGTTGGTTGGCAAAGTGTTCATCTCCAATTATTTTAAATTCATAATTTTCCTTATTCTCATTTACCAAGAATATTGATAATTTGTTATCAATGTCTATCTGTTTTAATCCATAGTACACCTCTGGTTTTATTTCTGGAGCCACGAAGAATATTCTGTCGTTTTCCTTGCTTGCTCCAAGATATTTTCCTATTTGAAGGAATAAATCTTTTGGAGAATCATATCCTGTCTTTAACTCTATATATACTGTTTTGTTGTTTTGATCTTTTGCTCTGATATCTATTCTTCCAGAGTCTAATTCTGCCTGTCTTTCTTCAAATTTTAATCCCTTCTCAATTTTGGCTAAGTTTACTGGGTTTACCAAGTAATCTTCAAGATTTCTTTCTTTTTGTTCTCTTAGCTGTTCAGCAGTCTTTTTTTCTTTATTCGTCTTTAAGAATTCAAGTGCTAAGTCACAGCCTATTTCATAGAGCATTTCAAGCTCTGATTTAAAGTTATTTTTCTTGGCAATCTTAATGTAATTTTCAAGGTTCTCGTCATATTGGTTCTTTGCAGCAAGGTCGATTAATTCAAGTATTTTATCATCTAGTTTCTTTTGTATTACAGAATTCATTACGTTTGATAAATCAACTCTTTGAGCAGACATTCCTCTTCGAAGACTTTTTTAGTATTTAAAGTTTTCTATTTTTACTACTATAAAGTAATTATTAAATAAATTATGTGAGACTTCCTAAAACAAAACATACAAAAACCTGAAAAAATGTTTTTGAGCTTCGATTTTTACAAAATCGAAACATTTATATATAAACTAATATTAACCCTTCCTTGTTGACTTAAAGTCAACGTAAATTTTGATTTAGTATGTATTTAAGAGGAATTAAGAATGAACAAGAAAGAGAAAACAAAAAAGACGGTGGAAAAACACCCTGAAGAAAAAACAATCGAACCAACAGAAAAAATACAGAAACTAGAAGAAGAGAAAAAAGAGCTAATAAACACTCTTCAAAGACTACAGGCAGAATTTGAAAACTACAAGAAAAGAACGGAAAACGAATGTGCAGACGTTAGGAAATATGCAGAAGAAGAACTTATAAAATCATTGTTATCAATTCTTGACAATTTTGAATTAGCACTCAAAAACAAAGAGTGCAAAGAAGAATTCACCAAAGGAGTCGAGCTCATATACTCACAGTTATTTCAGATGTTAGAAGATTGCGGATTAAAACCAATAAAATGTGAAGGTGAGAAGTTCAACCCATACATGCATGAAGCACTGCTCTCAGAAAAAACAGACCAAGAGGAAAACACTGTTTTAGAAGAACTGCAGAAAGGATACAAGCTTCATGACAAGGTAATAAGACATGCAAAAGTAAAAGTTAGCAAGAAGAAATAATTAGGATAAAACAAGTTTATAGGAGGAAAATAAAATGGCAAAAATAATCAAAAATCAAAAAAAGATTTTTGGACTTTTACCATTTTTAACAAACATATAGGAGGAAAACAAAATGGCAAAAATAATTGGAATTGATTTAGGAACAACATTCTCAGCAGCAGCAGTATTAGAAGGTGGAAAACCAGTCATAATACCAAACGCTGAAGGACAAAGAATAACACCATCAGTCGTGAGCATGACAGAAGACGGCGAGAGGCTAATTGGGCAAGTAGCCAGAAACCAAGCTATAACAAACCCCGAGCACACAGTTGCAAGCATTAAAAGAAAGATGGGCTCAGACTACAAAGCAAAGATATGGGGTAAGGAGTACTCACCACAAGAGATATCAGCTTTAATACTTCAAAAACTCAAAACAGACGCAGAAAGCTACCTGGGAGAAAAAGTAACACAGGCAGTAATAACAGTTCCTGCATACTTTGAAGACAGCCAAAGACAAGCGACAAAAGATGCTGGAAAAATAGCAGGACTAGAAGTTTTAAGAATAATAAACGAGCCAACAGCAGCATCACTAGCATACGGCCTAGACAAATCACACGACCACACAATCTTAGTATTTGACTTTGGAGGAGGAACATTTGACGTATCAATACTTGAACTTGGAGACGGAGTGTTTGAAGTAAAAGCAACAAACGGAGACAACCAGCTTGGAGGAAACGACATAGACGACATCATAGTCAACTGGATGGCAACAGACTTTAAGAAGAACAACGGCGTAGACTTAGTAAAAGACAAGACAGCACACCAAAGGCTAAAAGAAGCAGCCGAAAAAGCAAAAATAGAGCTATCATCAAAAACAAAGACAACAATAAACCTACCATTCATAACAGCAGACAAGAACGGGCCAAAACACCTAAACATAGAGCTGACAAGGGCGCAGTTTGAAAAGATGATAGAGCCAATAATTGAAAAGTTAAAAATACCGACTCAACTGGCACTAAAAGATGCAAACCTAAAGCCAAAAGACATAGACAAAGTCTTATTCGTAGGCGGAAGCACCAGAATACCAGCAGTGCAAACACTAGTCAAAGAACTAGTTGGAAAAGAAGGAGACAAATCAGTAAACCCTGACGAAGCAGTAGCACTAGGAGCAGCAATCCAAGCAGGAATTTTGGGCGGAGAAGTAAAAGACGTCCTCTTACTTGATGTAACACCACTAAGCCTTGGAATTGAAACACTAGGAGGAGTATTCACAAAATTAATCGATAGAAACACAACAATTCCAACTAAGAAAAGCCAAGTATTCAGCACAGCAGCAGATAACCAAACAGCAGTCACAATAAGAGTATTCCAAGGAGAAAGAAGCATGGCAGCAAACAACAAACTACTAGGACAATTTGACTTGGTAGGACTGCCACCCGCACCAAGAGGCATACCACAAGTAGAAGTAACATTTGACATAGACGCAAATGGAATAGTGCACGTCAATGCAAAAGACTTGGGAACTGGAAAAGAACAAAGCATAAAGATAACGTCAACGACAAACCTAAGAGAAGATGAGATAGAAAAAATGAGAAAAGAAGCAGAGAAATACGCAGAGGAAGACAAGAACAGAAAAGAAGAGATAGAAACAATAAACCAGGCAGACACAGTAGTCTACTCAACCGAAAAATTGTTAAAAGAGTTTGAAGGCAAAGTAGATAAAAAACTAGCAGAAGACATCAAGAAGAAAACTGAAGAACTCAAAAAACTGCTTGAAAAAGACAAAAAAGAAACTGCAGATATAAAAAAGAAGCTTGACGAGCTCAACGAAGCAGTTCAAAAGGCCAGCATGGAGCTTTACCAAAAAGCTGCCCAAGAGCAAAGCAAAGCCCAAGGAGCAGCAGACCAAGCAGAAGACGAAGACACTGGTAAAAGCGGTGCCGACGAAAAAGTCGTGGATGCAGACTACGAAGAAGTCAAAGAAGAGAAAAAAGACAAAGATAAGACAAAAGGAAAAAAGAAGAAATAGATAACTTTTTAATTAATTTTTTTTTATCTATTATTTATTCATCAATAATTCATTCATCAATATGAAAATAAGAAGGATACAGATAAAGAATTATAAAAGTATAGAATCTTTAGATATTTCTAGTTTTGACAGCTTAAACATCTTAATAGGGAAAAACGATGCTGGAAAATCAAATATACTAGGAGCACTAGACATCCTGTTCAACTCAAATATAAAATTCTACACTGGATTAGAATTAATCAAAGAAGACTTTCTAGAAACAATCTTCAAAGGAGACGCGACGTACTACTTGTTTGACAAGAACAACCCAGAGATAGAAATAACAGCATACATAGACATGTCAAAGAAGAAGCTAGAAAAACTAGGAATAGAAACAAGCGAGGAAGAAAACGAGCTTGTAATATCAAAGAAGATAACCATACAAAAAAATAATACGAGAATAACTCTAGACTTCTTAAGATTCAACAAGAATAAAATAATAAAAACCCCTGATGAAAATAAACGATTCATGGTAAAGAAAAGCGCTTATTCTGACAAGATTGAAGACAGCATTGGAAAAGACATCCTTGAAAAGATATCAAACGAGTTCATACTAATACCAGCAGACAGAAACATAGTTCGAGACCCAAGTCCAGGTTCAGAGAAGATGAAGGCAGAAGACTACATCAAAGACTCACTAATAACACTTGCAAACAGCAAAGAAGAAGACAAGAAAAAACTCTTTGAACAGTTCACAAGCTTCATAAGCAAGATATCCCCGCTGATAAACAAAGTTGAGCCAATAATTGAAAAAGGAATAGTAATAGATCTAAAATTCCTAAACTCAGAAAGAACAAACATTCCATTATCAACAATTGGCGGCGGAAACAACGAGCTCTTGCTTTTACTGCATGAAATAATATTATCAGGTGGAAAAATACTAGCAATAGAAGAGCCAGAGATACACCTACACCCAGAAGCACAAAGAAAACTCTACAGGTTCATGGAAGAATTCTCACAAACAACGCAGATGATAATATCAACACACGCAGCGCTCTTTGTACAGCCAAACAATCTAAATGGACTGTTTAGAGTTGTCAAAAAAGGACCAAAAACAGAAGTCTTTGGAGTAAGCAAAGAAGAATACTTAGACAAAGAACGACTTGAACAAGAGCTAAACGCTGAAAACTGTGAGATGTTCTTTGCTGACAAAGTACTGCTTGTCGAAGGGATATCAGACGAAATAATGATGGAAGGACTCATATCCAAGTACTGCAAGTCAACAGACGAAGTAAAAGTCGTCAGCTGCTACAGCAAAGACAACTTTGGAGTGTACATCAAACTTTTAAAGATATTCAAAATATCATACATAGTAATGACTGATCTAGATTCGCTAAAGGGACGATTTCAAATAAAACCAATATGGAAAGAGATAAAAGGAAAACAGCTAAAAACAAGAGATGAAAAAATAGCATATCTAAAAACAAGAGGAATACACGTGCTTTCAAGAGGCGCACTAGAGCAAAGCTACCCAAACAAGTACAGACGAGGAGTATCAAAACCCTTAGATGCACTATACACATTGCACGAGCTAACCCGCGAGGATTATGATTCTGAAACAATGAAAGACTTAAAAGCAGTAGTTGAGGCACTGGAGAAGTGATGACAAAATGGGAAAGGATTATTACAAGGTATTAGGCGTAGATAAAAACGCTACAAAAGAAGACATAAAAAAAGCTTATAAAAAACTTGCAAAGAAATACCATCCAGACCTAAACAAGGATGACTTAGAAGCAGAGAAAAAGTTTAAAGAAATAAACGAAGCAGCATCAGTGCTTGGAAACGACGATAAAAGAACACAGTACGACCAGTACGGCTCAGACAGCTTCAAACAAGGAGGACAATCAGGATTTAACGGTGCAGGATTTGACTTCTCAGGATTTGGATTTGACCAATCAGACTTCGACTCCATATTTGACACATTCTTTGGCGGAGGAGGACGAAGAAGCAGGCGCGACTCCAGAAAAAGAGGACAAGACTTAAGAGCAGATGTAGAAATAACACTCGAAGAAGCAGCAACAGGAACCAAAAAAGCTCTTAGAATAAAGAAAAATGAGGCTTGCAAGGATTGTGATGGAAAAGGAGGGTCTGGAGAAGGGACGTGTTCTCATTGCCATGGAACAGGAAATATCACTGATTCACGAAGAACACCATTTGGAATATTCCAAACAACCTCAACCTGCAACTATTGCGGTGGAACAGGGGAATTATTCAGCAAGGTATGTAAGACTTGCGAAGGAATGGGAGCTGTTAGGCATGAAAAACAAATAGACGTAGACATCCCAGAAGGAATAGACAACGGCTCAAAACTACGACTCACAGGGGAAGGAGAAGCAGGCTACAGGGCAGGACCACCAGGAGACTTGTATATAGTGATTCACATCAAAGAACATAAAGTCTTTGAGCGCAAAGGAGACGATATATACCTAGAAGTGCCAATAAGCATCGTACAAGCAACGCTAGGAACAAGCATAGATATTCCTACTCTAGAAGGAAAAGCAACTTTAAAAATTCCAGCAGGAACACAGACAGGCACAATCTTTAAGATGAGAGGAAAAGGAATACCATACCTACACAGCTACGGAAAAGGAGACCAGCTGGTAAAGGTAACTGTAAAGACACCAGAAAGCCTCACAAAAAAACAAAAGAAGATATTTGAAGAACTAGCAACAGAGTTAGGAGAAGACGTAGAACCACAAAAAGGGTTCTTTGAAAAGTTCTTCTGAAAACTGTTCTATTTTTAACCACGAAAGTCAAATATTAGACGAAGTGAGTATCGATACTCATTTTGCTTCACCTTTAATTATTTTGTAATTGTATTGTTCCAATATGTTTTGCAGTTTCTTAATCTGGTCTGGAGCAAAAGAACTGGTTTGAGAAGATTCTTCAAGTACATGACTTATATCGTAAACTTTTGGCACAACAATTTTTTGCGCTTCGACGCCTTCGGCGTCACGACGTACCCCACGCAAGCGCCCATAATCGTAGTCTACATCCCTACTGCCAGCATTGAAATTAGAGTTGAGGTTGAAATAATCGAGGACGGAGACCCGCGCAATAGCACCATTTTCAGGAACATTCTCTTTAACATATTCTGGATTCAATGTGTTGATTATTGTCGTTGTTATTCCTTTGCCATTAAGCAT
>JAHJQL010000029.1 GCA_018819065.1 Nanobdellota archaeon
GTTTATCCTTTTCATAGTGCTGTTTAGTCAAAAAAATAGAATTCAGCATTTAAATATTTTTGCATTTTAATCACTTTAGTGTTTTAGTGCTAAAATATTTTCACACTAAAGTGCAGTAGTTGTGGTGAGCCAAAAAAAATGCAGAGAAACAACCCTGAAGAATAACAACAACTTTCTTTTTTTTCTGTGTAAAAAAACAACCAAAAAATTTATATTAAGTTTACAATCATTTAATCTCATAAAACCTTGAGGAGGAAACGTTTTGTATCAAAACAAGAGTCGCAAATATCTAAGTAAGAAATTGTTATTGTTTGCAGCAGCGATAATTATAGCCCTGTTCACAACAATAAGCACTAGCGTATCTGCACAATTAATAACCCAGATAAACGTGTCTGGAGCAATTCCTCACCCGTTTGACAGAAATTCCTTTGGAAAATGGGGTGGGGTGTTTTATAACCCGACAGACCAAAACGTCACTGTTACATATGTAGAGTTTAGGACTAATACGTCAGTGCAAAACTTTAACGCAGTCACCCAAGGAAGTGGAAACTCGTATCCAACTAGCGGATGGGTTAGAGACGACAGTAAAACTTTTGCGTATTGGAGCGGCAGTGAAGTAGTACCTGCTGGTAGCGCAACGGGATTCTGGGTTAACATAGATGGCAATAAAATAACAAATAGTTATGGCGTTAATATAACTGCGACAGCTGGCGGGATTAATTACACAGCAACAGGATATAGATCTACAAATTTAAGTGGTAACTTAGAACTAGCATCCCTCGCTCTCAGTATAGATAATACTTCTCAAAAATATGTAGTTACAGCAAACCAAAGTGGCGTTGATGTGATTGATCCTAGCAACATCACAGAATATTATATAGAAATTTATGATACAGAATCATTAAACAATATCACACTCAGGAGTGTGAAAAACATTGATGAGTTGCAGGATGTAGTGTTTGTAGATTCAGCAGTGCAAAACTATTCTAATATCGTGATAGAGATAATATCCGTGGACAACTTAAACATTACTAATGCCACAATACTATTATTAAAGATAGGGGATGTCACGACAATTGTCGAGTGTAATGATTATAATAGTACTAACAATAGCTGCACTGTATGGGAACAGACAGACATACCATTTATTGAGTATAATGATTATAGAGAATTTGCTGTTAATCAATTCACAGAAGATGAAGGAATAGCAAAAACCAATAAATTATATGTAAGCAGCAGGAGCACTCATCCAAACAATAATACTGTAGTTATAAATCTTTCAACATCAAGAGATAATATTCCTAATTCTGTAAGATTCGTGATGGTTTCAGGCAACTTATATAATATTATGAATGCGACATCTCAGCTAGTTAGCGGAAGAATGATACGCACTACAGACGTAGTGAACTTCTCTTCATACTGGAGTGATGGGAGCAGGATAAATTTTGCCTATGCAACTTTCAAATTGTATAAGGATAGTTCAGGACAAATATCATTGATATGCCAATCAGGAGATGACAGTACTGGTGGAGCAAAAATACCTGATGATGGTGCAGGAGTAGTATATGGTTCTTGCAGTCCTGACACTAATAAGTTTATAGCAACAGACGATAGATTGATTTATGTAATTAATGTATGGGCACAAATCATAGGTACAGGAGGCACGGCAGCAACCAGGACAGCTACACTGCGATGGGATACAACAACCGCAAACACATGGGTTAATTATGAATATATAGATATCAATGCAACCATAAACCAATCAGAATATGATGTCGAGCAAAATGTTAATGCTTCAGGACACTATTTCTGGAGCAATGGCTCTGCAACAAACTACACTGCATTCGTGTACGCAACTGACGGCGATGAGATCATCACGCCAAACACATCCACAATATACGTCGACGAGACACCGCCGGTAGTGATTAATAAAACAATCATTAATATTACAACCGATACGTTAATTCAATATCCTGCAAGAATCAATGAGCCGGTCAAATGGGTAAAGAAAGTCGTAATCAACAGAGAAAAAGAAGATAACAGATCATCTCTAATGAACATTGCAATACAAAATAGTGCAGAAAATATTACCATAACAAAGATATCCAAAGATAAAACGCGTTTCAAAGAGAATATAACAGGCAACATCTCAGAAATCACCAAAAAGAAAGTTTGGGAAAAAACTCAGAAAAAGACAAACGAAAAGAATGCAGGGATCTCTACACCAGATACACCAGAACCCGCTATTGAAACTATCCAGACTACAGACATCCCTATTGAAATAAATAATACTATAGAAGAAGTCGAAGCAGAATATTATACTCAAGCTCCGAAAGCTATAGAGCAGAACATAACTAAGAGCAAAAAACAAGTGATTGTGTCATCAAATACTCATTATACGAATGTCACATCATTTGCAGACCTTCCTCTGGAAGTGTCTAACAAGAAATTCATCATATTAACATGGAAAATCAATGACAACCAGAACATCACAGAACTGGGTCTGACAGAAGAAGAGAAGGGAATAATAGAACATAATGGATTCTTAGAAAAAGAAATACCATTTGAAGTATACGATAACAATAATAATGGACTCCTTGACCATATCGAATGGATTGCACCACACCTAAGCGATCAGGTATTTACTATAATCATAATCACAAAAGCAGATCTTTTAGACGAGAATAGGATATTCATTAAATCAATCTATGATCAGGTTAAGGAAAAAGATGATTACTGGTCTGAGGCTATTAATGATTCGCAGTATGTTCAAGTTAGTTTTGAGCAGAATTTGACTCGTGAAAGAGATATTACAATTTATGCGAGAAGCTATGCAAGAAGCGCGAATTCAGCAAATCTTTCTCCTGTAAGTATTTCAGTATTTAGGAAAGATGGCCAGGAGGAGATTGCCCGTTTTACAAATGTGGCAGGAGAAAATTGGTATAAGGTTTATTTAGATGGAAGTAGTGGGGCGGGATTGAAAGAAGATGAAAGTTATGAAACTTTTGATTTGAAAATAGAAGGAGGGCAAGTTGAATTTAATTATATCGTAGATCCTACAATGGGGGCGGTGGGAGGTATGGCGGTCCATATAAATACGGGTACTGTACCTCATTATAATTTTTATAATAAAACTGGTTTTGAAACGCAGCAAAACCTTCCCAATATAGGGACAGGAGGTTTAGTGGAATGGATTGTTGTGAGGTCTTCTACAACAAGAAATCAAACAGCAGTTGGTATTTTAGATAATCAAGGGAATATTTTACTAAATGTTTATAATGTCACAGCTAACACTTGGGGTTCTTGGCTTAATGTTGGAAATGTAGGAACAACTAATGACCTTTATAGAGGATTTGATGTAGAAACAATGGCTTTGAATGGAAATTTTTTAGCAGTCTATGAAAAAAATACCGTTGCTGACAGGACAACATATTACAGAATATGGAATGGAACTGCTTGGAGTAGTGAATCAACAATTACTCTTAATTCAGATGTTACAGCACAAGCTCAGACACACATATTTATGAGGGTAAAACTGAGGGGTTCAGATAACAATATTTTAATGGGAAGCATAGGAGTAGATGATGATTTAACTGCTGCTGTATGGAATGGAACAGCATGGACTAATATTGCTACAATGACACTAACTGCAGCAAATGTTGATCAAGAAAGATTTTCTTTGGCATGGGAAGGTACTTCCGGAAATGGTATGGCAGCTTGGGGAGAGGGAACAACAAAAGTCTATTATAGTATTTATAACGTTACATCCAATACTTGGACAACTCCAGCACAAGCTGTAGATAGGGCTGCTGTTGTCAAGCAAGTAACTATATGTGGAGACCCTAATTCTGATTACATTGCAGGAATATGGGGACCAGATTCTGCGTCGGATATACTCGCACAAATATGGAATGGAACAGCATGGATTCCTGTATATCCTCCAGAAGATACTAGTACAGAAAGAATGGTAAGCCAGAATGCAAGGTGCAGATGGTTAACTAATAGTGATGTTGTACTCTTTGCTTATATTAATAGTAATGCTAATGGGATAAATTATTTTACTTATAACAGAACAAACAATTCTTGGAAATGTCCTTCAAATGGACAGACAGTTACATCATTAAATAATGCTCCAGGCTCAAGCGGTCCTTGTTTTACAGGAAATTTAATGTCTGGTGATATAGAAGCATTAAAGATGATTGCAGATCCAAATAGTAATGAAGTAATATTTTTAGGGGCTGATGCTGGTGAGGATTTGGAAGCATTTGTTTTTAACGGTACTGATATTATTCAGCCAACTAATGAACTTCTTGAAACAACTCTTCCAATAATTGGTTCTACTGAACCCTTTGATTTTGATTATTTTAGAATGCAGTTATCACAATATATTTCTTTTTCTTCTCCTGCAGTGAATGATTCTGATGTTTTTGTGGGCGATTATGTTAATCATAGTATAACGATTAGTGGTTCCCCCACACAATATTTGTTTTCTTGGAATGCTAGTGGAGCCTCTTGTGACACTTGGGCGAATTCTTCTTGGGTTACTGTAAGTGGAAGTTCAGTTACAGGATGGAATGTTTCAGTAATTCCCGCAGCATGTAAAGGAAAAACAATTGGGTGGAGGTTTTATGGAAATAATTCGAATGGAATTAATAGTTCTGAAGTGCAATCCTATTTTGTATATGGTTATGGAAATCTTAATGTAAATATCACTTCTCCGACGACAAACATATCCCGACTTCAAGGTACAACATTCCAGGTTAATGCGACAGTAACATGTACGGGGGGAACTGGAACTACATGTAGAACAGTTTATGCGAATGCGCGATATAATGGAAGTAGTGTGAATCCTGATACATTGATTAATACGACGACGGGGGGAACGCCGTTTCATATTACTGGAGGAGTTTCAAATCCTCAAACATCAACAACACTAAACAACGGGGATTCTTGGAATGTTTCTTGGACAGTGAATGCGACGGGTACAAATTCTTATTATGTTGATGTGTTGTTTAATTCGAGTTTGGGTAATAGTTCTGTTCTAGATAATGATACTGTTGATAGGAGAATAACTATTTCTGTTGCTCCAGTGATGAACTCTTCACGTATTGCACCATCTCCTGCTTATACGAATGAGTCTTTACGTGGTTATTGTAATGCAACTGATGCAAATAATGATGATGTTTCTTATAATTGGAAGTGGTATTTGAATGATGTACAGAATACTTCTGGAACTACACCGAGTAATTATACGCAAGGGTTAGAAATCAATGTCGCAAACGTTACTTCTGGAAATCTTTCTGTCGGTCAGAATTGGACTTTGAGTTGCCAAGCAAACGACAGTCAGTATACAAGTTCTTGGTTGAATAGTTCATCACTTATCATTTCAAGTTTTCCCCCGACAGTCAACATAAACATAATCATAGATACAACTCCACCTTCAATACAATTCAATACATCGACAGAAACCTCAGGAAGCACTATAGATAGGAGCAATATTGTGATAAATGTCACAGCAAATGACACTAACCTTGCAAACATCACGATATATCTATACAACAGCACAGGAACATTAATCAACACAACAAATACAACAACAAGCCCTAACTTCGTAAACTATACAGGACTCACTAACGGAATATATTATTTCAATGCAACAGCATACGACACAGCAGGAAACAGCAACAATACAGAGACAAGGAATGTTACTATATATATTTTATCAATAAATACCGTAACAATAACTCCTTCAACATATGCAAATTCTAGTACAAATCTTCAAGGCAACTGTAGTGCTATAGATATTTATTCAAACAGGTTAAGTTATCAGTATGCATGGTATAATAGTAGTGTAATAGTTGTTAATGGAATAATATTTAAGGAACGCAGCTTAACTTCAGGATACTGGCATACTTGTGGTATTCGAGCGAATGATTCAAGAGTAATGTGCTGGGGAAGGAATACTTGGGGACAAATTGGTGATGGTACAACAACTTCTCCAAGACTGACTCCTGTAGCGATAAATGATAGTGCAGCATATAATAGTCTATCTGCTGGATGGTATCATACATGTGGTATAAGGGCAAATGATTCAAGAGTATTATGTTGGGGAAGAAATGATTGGGGCAATATAGGCATAGGTACCAGTGGTGGCAACATATTAAATCCTACACCAATAAATAATAGCTCAGCATATAGAATGGTTTTTGTTGCTGGAGATGTAACACCCGGAGCATATACATGTGGTATAAGGATAAATGATTCAAGAGTATTATGTTGGGGTAATAATAATTATGGACAATTAGGTATAGGCAACACTAGTCAGCAGAGCAATCCGGTGCTTATTAACAGCACTGCAGGCTATTCATGGATTGGAGGAACATATCTACATACATGTGCTATCAGGGTTAATGATTCTAAAGCAGAATGTTGGGGATTCAATGCCTGTGGTAATCTAGGAGACAATACTACAACAAACAGATATAATCCTACACAAACAAAAGATAATATATCATACAAGACAATTACTGCAGGAGATTGCCATACATGTGCTATCAGGAGCAATGATTCTATGGTTATGTGTTGGGGAAGAAATACTTATGGAAATCTAGGAACAGGAGACACTATTCAAAGCAATACATCAAGACAAATAAATAGTACTGTAGGATATACTATTATAAGCTCTGGATCTAATCATGTATGTGGGATAAGGAGTAATGATTCACAAACAATGTGTTGGGGCTATAACAATCTGGGACAAATTGGTGACGGTACAAGTGGAAGTCCTGCCAATGATAGAACAAGTCCTAAACAAATAAATAATATTACCGTATTTAGTGTTGTATCATCAGGACATTCTCATTCATGCACTATAAGGTCTAATGATTCAAGGATATTATGCTGGGGAAATAATGATTATGGACAGACAGGCAAGGGCTCAACTAGTGCATCAGAGGTTAATCCTTTGCTGGTTACAGATACTAATCCGTACTTTGATGGCTTCAAACCAAACATTAGTGTTAAAATTAATACATTAAGCAACACATTAACAGGTAATGGGGATAACTGGACATTCAGTTGCAGTGCAATAAACGATTACAGTACAAGCAATTGGTTAAACAGTACAAAAACAACAATAGATGGCCTAAACCCAAATATAAATTTCAGTCAGGAAACAGAGACATCAGGAACTGTCATAAGCAGGAGCAATATTGTGATAAATGTCACAGCAAATGACACTAACCTTGCAAACATCACGATATATTTATACAACAGCACAGGAACATTAATCAACACAACAAATACAACAACAAGCCCCAACTTCGTAAACTATACAGGACTCACTAACGGAACATACTACTTCAACGCAACAGCATATGATCTTGCCGGGAATGTCAATTGGACAGAAACAAGAAACACAACAATAGAATTAATATACGCCACATTTTATGGAAAGACGAGTGGTAGAACAGTTATCGGCAAAGGATCCGATGAATTAAATTATTTTGGTGAGGGAAACGTTACAAACGTATTCGTTACAGACATAGACAATAGTATAGACTTTAACAATCTGCAAGCTATAGGCAGAAAAAATGATTCCACACTCTCCGCTAATGACTTTAGCGAGATTGATACCATACTTAATATGAGCAATTTTGAGGAGTCTATAACTAATCTGTTTAGTATTGATGGCACTAACCCTAAACAAACAACTACATTCGTAATACAAGGCAAAGCCATTAACAACACATCCTACATTAATAGCACTAACTCTTCAACTTTCAAAACCGGACTCTTATGGGACATGACATATGATACAAGCATGAATGGAGAATTTGACGCTGATGACAAAGAAGAATTAGTTATTGTCAGTAATGTTGCAAACTCAACTCAAGGCAAATATGGAGTATATGATTATGAAATAAGAGTTCCCTCATTATTAAGAGCACAAAAAGGCAGTCAAAATATAGTAGTGTTCTATCTCGACATACGACCATAAACTTTATCAGATACATCCAAGTTTACTATCTAAACTATTATTCATTCAAGACTAAACTAACCAACAACACCTTTTTCTTTATTCTATCTTCGTCTCTCCCTACCTCTCCTGATTAATAAAAGCAAGAATAATACCACCACAACTATGATTACGACTGTAAGCACACCTATAGATTCACTCTTTCCTATAACTAAAGGTAATCTTTCAGAAAGTTCTTTTGTCATGCTAAGTTCTTTTTCACCATACTTCGCATTGACAGTTAAATAATTGTTAATCTCTAAATCACTATCGGTTAATTCTAATTTAATCTTAAATGTTGCAGTCTTCTGAGGAGATATTATTTGCTGTTCAGAGCGTATATCAGTTTTTTGGCCGTCAATCACGACACCCACTAGTTTTAATAAGACATAAACATCAGTTGCCCCATTATTATTAACTACTATATCAACTCTCTTTGATCCCGGATAATAAGTTGCTGAAACCAACTGAATTTCTGATTTATCCATGAAATTTGTTAAGATTAGTGGCATGTTGCTTTTTGCAAACAATTTATCGAGTGCTGTTGATGAATCACCAAGTACAACCTTGCTATTAACAGCCATGTTTTCTGCAGGATTAACAATTTCAAGGTCGTAAGTTATGGTTTCCACGCTTCCAGCATCAAGAAAAAATGCTTCTTTGTCTCCAACCCTGCCAAGTTCATTATCTTCGCTAGAACCTTGCTCAAACACTATGTGAGAAAGTGCCTGTGCATAAGTAAAGACTGCACCAGTATTTTCATACACTACTTCTAGTTGCTTAGTTGCTGTATTATATCTAATTTCTCTTATGTCTATTTTTGGGTTGTGGCTTGGTATTGGGTATATGTCTAAAGCGTAGAGTTGTCCCCCTCTTCCCTGGCCATACTTAAGAAAAACTCTAAGACCGGTTCGTTCTCTTATTTGAACAGCGTTTTGCCCAAGCTCATACCCTACGACGATTGTTGTTTTCATATCTTGGTCTTGTAAGAATTCAACCACTTTATCTGGCAAGTTTGATGAACCAACTAATAGTACTGGGAATTCATTTGAAAAAAATGTTGGCTCTAAAAAGTCTCCTGATGTTAATATTACTTGCTTAGTTGGACTTAGTCTTAGAAATCTTTCCATAATCCGCATGTTATCATTAAATTTGTCGTCAGTATCTATTATGGTTGGATTATAAGCAGATAATGCTTCTTTGATTGTTCCATCAGTCTTTCCGTATAATAGTAAACTATCAACTTTTACAGAGTTTAAAAAATCTGTTACTTCATCAACATTATTCCTATCTGCATATATCACTGTTGAGTTAGTGATTATTGCGTATGGTGCAACTGCGATGCTAGTATATCCTAAATCATCGTCTATAATTATGAAATTAGTCACATTTAACTCTATTACTGCCCGTCTGGCTAAAAGCAGGCTAGTCTCTCGTCCATCATCTCCAGACTCTGTCTCAACAGACAAGCCTATATCTTCAAGGTTCTTCTTGTAACCAAACAACACAGGGTTTTTTCCTTGTATTAAGAGAACGTTCTTCTTTTGTCTGTTTAAAACGTCTTTATAGAGCTGCAATCCCTGTGTTTCTTCCACGACATAATGAAAATCAACGCCTTTTAAAGAAGCGTACAACGAACCAGAATACACCTCTTGCCAGTCTTTAGAGTTTATCACTACCTGGTCTTGGGCATTAACTACTGATATATATGTTAACAGCACGACTAAAAAAATATAAATCTTCCAAATACTCATCCCCATATCTTTTTTAATTCTTTAATTAATATAAATAGCTTTCGCTCTTGCTTTCGTTCTTTAAAACTAAGAAATTTCTGCAGAAACTAAACAAAACACCTTTTAAAAACGAAATATTTATATATCAGTATTGAAAATAGTATGTTAGCTGTGAATTTGTGCGAAAACAACATCAACATAGGAAAAGAGGCACAAACATACACGACATCGATAAAAAAAGATAAAAACAACAAGAGGTAAACGAAAATGTGGAAAAAAATAGCAACGAGCATGGTCGTACTAGCATTGATGACCATGGTAATGGCAATGAGTGCATTTGCCATAGATAAAGCTGATGCAGTAGCAGGAGCAGGAACAACAGTAGGTGCAACAGGAGTATTTACAGAAACTACTGCAGGAACAGATACAGCTGAAGGTGGAGACGTAACAGAAGTCAACCTAACAACAAGCGCAAGTACAACGAAGTGGCAAGGTTACTATGGTCAAGTAACAGCGAGCCTAAGCATTGGTAGTGGAACAAACGTGCTATACAGCTTTGGAAGCGTGCCAAACAACCAGATAAAAACAGTGTTTGCATCAACAGACACCGGCTTTGACTTTTCAGGACTGCTAGCATCAGTAGGTTCAGCATATGATACTGCAGCTGGTTGGACAGGTGGAGATAAAGACTCAGCAGCAAGTACACTAGCAACAACAAACACAATTGCACAGTTGTCAAGCGTTCCAGCAGTAGCATTAAATGCATACACCGGAGCAGGAGCAGCAAACGCAACCCTATTCAAGAGTGGAATATTTAAAGACACAGCAAGCCCAGCAGTATACAATGACTTTGCATGGGGTGTACCAGTAAACGTTGACAAAAGAGACTTTACCAACAGCACAGTTGTAGACTATGAATTACTAGTCCCAGTCGACAACAACGGTAGCGCAGGAAGCCAGACATATTACTTCTTCCTAGACCTAGAGTAAACCAACAAACAATTTTTTTTATTTTTTCTTTTCATTTTTTAACAGCTTAAAACTTTAGCAACCTAAAAATAAAACCAAGAATAAAACCAACAAAAACATTCACACTCACACAAAACTCACAAGTTCAATAAAAAAGAACACTCACACAAACAACAAAGAAAAACCATCAAAGAAAAAAAAACAAGATTCCTCCAAAAAGAAAATACAACAAACGAAAAACAAACTAAAAAAAGACAAAAACAATAGTGAAATAACAACCAAACTCAACCTCCAAAAACCACCTGAGAAAAATAATGTCAACAGAGATTGAAAAGAAAAACTCTAAAATACCACCAGCAACACTAATCATTCTAGCAACAGCAATAATCATTCTAGCAACAATAGGAACAATAACACTATTCAACAACAACGACAACCTACTAACAGGACAAGTAGTAAAAGAAACACAAAAAACAAACACAAACAACCAAGAAACAAACACAGAAACAACGACAACAACAGAAACAAACACAGAAAACAACCAAGAAACAAACACAGAAAACAACCAAGAAACAAACACAGAAACAAACAACAAACAACAAACAAAAGAACCAACATACAACTACATCCAAGGAACAACA
>JAHJQL010000005.1 GCA_018819065.1 Nanobdellota archaeon
GATCCAACTATGTTTATTATAGAATTAATGGTTGCCACATTCTTATTCGTCATGCTTGCCAAGAACAAGACAGAAGAAGATTGGAAGTGGCGGTGGGGAAAGGATTAAACTATTCTTTTTTATTAATAAATTTATCGATGATAACAGTATCTCCGAAGTATTTTTTGGATAAGCCAAATTAATCTATTTAAACGCGAGTTTTCCTCAGAAAGTCATATGTTCGGCCAATTAAAAGTATTACTTAACTTTTGCTTTCCTACTTTAACCATATGATCTCTCAGATTTTCTCGTTTTAAACCTTTGAACTCCTTATATTCACTTGGAGTCATATCAAAAGTTGCTTTTGAAATCTCAGCTGTTAGAATTGCATATTCAGTTTCTGTTTGTACTTTTCGTTTTTTCCATTCATTAGTCAACTCATCACGTATGGCTATACCTCTGATTCTTTTTTCTATCCATTCATCAGAATAGCCCTTTGCCTTGTATAGTTCTCTCATCCTTTTTTGAGCTAATTCAGGATTTTCTATCTCCTGTACTCTATCATAGCCGACTTTAGCAAGCCAAAGCTTAAATGGTTCAGCCTTTGGAGAGGGAATTGACTGGATTATCCTGAAAATACCTTGTGTATTAGCACAATTCATGTTTTGGGGGCCTCCAGAGGTAGGAACAGAAAGGGTATGTACAAATTGTACCCACCCTTTAGAAAGCTCTTCATCTCGGTTTCTCATTTTATTCATATACTGTTTTGGGTCTTTAGAATCAGCAAGCGCAATAATTACATCTTCTACCACAAACCACCATTCATCATTAAACCAAGTTCTTCTGATATTCTTTCCCTGAAACACAGCAATAGCATTATTTTCGTTCATTTTAGATAGGATAAACCTTTTGCTCTTATAAATATCACGCACAAATGTCCAGTGAAAAACAGTAAAAGTTATAAAACTGTTGAGTTTAAAGAAAAAATAGAAAAATTTATATATATAATTCCATTTATCGGAAGAATATGACTAAAAATAACTATTTAAGCCATGATGAGCAGAAGCTATGGGAGTTTATTAAAGATAAAGCAATCATTAAAAATGAGGTGATTAGTTTTATCTTCCCTGATCTATCCCAAAATAAGAGAAACAAATTATTACACAGTCTGTATAAAAAAGAGTATTTAAAAAGAGCATTAAAAGAAATCTATTACAACTCGAAGAATATGGATGACTACTATAAATTAGCTTTAGAGATAAAATATGGCTATATAGGGCTTATCTCCGCACTTAAGCATTATGGTTTAACAGACTATGAGGATTTCACAATATTTGTAATGACGAAAAACACTTACAAAACAATCAAGCTTGAAAATTACTCATTAAAATATCTACCAACAAAGTATTTTAACGGATTTATTGAAAAGAACGAACTAATAATTTCCAGCCTTGAAAAAACCCTGTTTGACTGTTTTCTAAAAATCAAATATCTTGATTATGGCATTTTAACAAAAGCAATTTATAATGCCAAGAAAATTGATTGGAAGATATTAATAAAATATTTAAAAAGTAGCCCTAAAAGCACAATACAAAAAACAGGGTATATCATAGAATTATTAAAAAAAGAGACTGACTGCAACATCCCTGATTATTTCATATCTGAACTAAACAAAGAAAAGATTATTTTTCCCGTGAAACTTGAGCAGAACAAAAAAAAGTCTTGCTACAATAAAAAATGGAAAGTCCAAGATAACATAGGCAAAGAAAAAATATTATCCTGGTGGTATCAATGAACTTAAGAGAATTAAGACAATTAGCAGCAAAGAACGAGCTTTCTTTGAATTTCATAGCAAAAGACCTAATAATAAGTAAAACATTGGTTTTACTACAAGAGGTGCAAGGCATTGTTCTTAAAGGTGGAACTGCGATAAACAGGATTTATCTAAAACAGCAAATGCGCTTTTCTGAAGATATTGATTTAGATTTGAATTTTGACGGTACGCCAAAAGAAGCACTTAAAAAAACAGAAGGTATAGTTAAGAAACTAGACATATTTGATAAGATAGACAAGCCAAGAATTATGAATTCAACCATAAGATATGACTTGTACTTCACAAACCCATTAGGACAAAAGGATAAGATTAGACTGGAATTTAAAGTCAAAAAAATCACTGAGAAATATTCAAAGGAAATAGTTAACTTCGGCTTTACACCAACAGAATCAGCACTCTTAAACGTTTATGACAAAAAAGTTTTAATCAAACATAAGATAGACTGTCTGCTAAGCAGAAAAGAAGGAAAAGACATCTATGACTTATATTACTTGTTAGGTGAAGATACTAAAAATCTAAAAGTAAATCTAGATATGGAGAAAAACGAGATTAAAAAAATAGCGAACTCAACCAACCATTACATTCCAAGAAAATTAAGACCTAACTGGCCAATAATAATTGAAAAACTAAAAGAAAAATTTTCTAAAATAAACTAAACATGAAGATACCAATCGCGAAGCCAATATTTGGCAAAGAGGAAAAAGAAGCTGTTTGTAAAGTACTTGATTCTGGTATGATTGCGCAAGGAGAAAGAGTGTTGGAGTTTGAAAAACTATTCTCATCTTATTGTGGTGCTAAGCATTCAAACTGTGTAAAGAAATAATCAGTTTGCCAGTTCATGCAGATGTTAGTGAGGAAGGAATAGGAAAAATAGTAAAAGTTATAAAACTGTTCAAATCATACAAAGAAGGATATGCAGATGGAGAACAAAAAAGAGACTTTGTATACATAAAAGACGTTGTTGACGTAATATTGTTCAATGATGAAGAACGAAAAGATAAACGGAATGTTCAACGTTGGAACAGGAGAGGCAAGAAGCTATAACGACCTAGCAAGAAGTGTATTTGAAGCAATGAACCTAAAAGAAAACATCAAATACATAGACGTGCCAGAAGAACTAAAAGAAAAATACCAGTACCACACACAAGCAGACATCACAAAGCTGAGAAAAGCAGGCTACAAGAAGAAGTTCTACACATTAGAAGAAGGAGCAAAAGACTACGTGTGTGAATACTTGGAGAAAAACCGATTCACATAAAACAACGGAAAAAGTTAAAATAACAAAAATTCGATGATAGTCGGCTATCCCCGACCTAAAGGTCAGGGTATTACGCTCGACTATCTTAAAAGTCGAATTTTTGGGATTAAAAATCTCAACCTGAAGGTCGGGGTATTAAACCCCAACAAAATCTCTGTTGAGATTTTTAAAAAGAAATTATTCAGACCATATCAGCGGGGTAACATTGGTGTTTTTTTAGAAAAACAGAAACATTTACATATGGGATTGTAATCCCAAAAAAGTGTTCATTAGTAATGAAAACATTTATATATTAGTAATGAATACTTTATCTTTATGATATTAAAGGATACATTAGGGAAGATTGTAGATTTTCAGAGAAAAGAACTCAGGAAACGAGAGTGTGGAGTGGAGAGAGAACTGTTCAAGCTGTTAGATATGAAGTGCCCTCACGCATTAATAATTTCAGGAATAAGAAGATGTGGAAAAAGCACTTTATTAAGACAGATCACGAAAAAACTTGATAACTTTTATTATTTTAATTTTGATGATCAAAGAGTGTCGGGTTTTGAGGTTTCAGATTTTGAGAAATTAGATGAAGTATTTCACGAATTAAACGGTGAAAGCAATTTTTATCTCTTTGATGAAATTCAAAACGTTTCCGAGTGGGAAAGATTTGTCAGAAAAATGCAGGATTCTAAAAAAAAGTTTGTAATAACAGGTTCAAATGCGTCATTGTTAAGCAGAGAACTTGGGACAAAACTTACCGGAAGACACCTAATAAATGAGTTATTTCCTTTCTCTTACTATGAGATGTTAAAATTGTTGAATAAAAAGCCGTCATTGTCTTCTTTTGAAGTCTATTTTAAAAATGGTGGTTTTCCAGAATACTTAAGATACGATAACGAGGCTATTCTTCAGGAGGTATTTAATGACATAATACTAAGAGACATTGTTGTAAGATATGGCTTGAGAAACACAAAAATAGTGAAAGAACTCGCGATTTATCTGCTTAGTAATGCGGGCAAAGAATTCTCATATTCTAAATTAAGGAAATTGTTTGACTTAGGTTCGACAAACACAGTAATTTCTTATATTTCGCATTATGAGGACAGTTACTTGATTTTTACTGTTCCAAGGTTTAGTTATTCTTACAAAAAGCAGCTTGTTAACCCTAAGAAAGTGTATGCTGTTGATGTTGGCTTGACCAAAGCTAATTCAATGTCTTTTTCACAGGATAATGGCAGAATTCTAGAAAACCTCGTTTTCCTGCATTTGAAAAGAAAATATAAAGAAGTTTATTATTTTAAAAACAAGAATGAATGCGATTTCTTAGTTAAAGAAAAAGGACGCATAACACAAGCAATACAAGTTTGCTATAAACTGGATGAAGATAACAAAGAAAGGGAAATAAACGGCTTAAAAGAAGCAATGAACAACTTTCAATTGAAGAAAGGCCTGATAATTACATTTAATCAAGATGATACGTTTAAGAACATTCAAGCAGTTTCTGCATGGAAATGGATGGAATTATACTGATAAACAAATGTCCAGTAATTACCAGAAATTTCTAAGCATCATCCTGATTTAAAACCTGTAAAAAACGCTGTTAAAACTGTAAGGGATAATCTTAAGAAAGGTGTTTTAGTAATAATTGAGTCTACAATTAATCCAGGTGTTAATGAAGAAGTTATAAAGCCAATTCTTGATGAAAAGTATGAAGATGGTGTTGATTATTTTTTAGCTCATTGTCCGGAAAGAATTAATCCTGGTGATAAACAATGGAATGTTGAAAACCTGCCAAGAGTTCTTGGTTCAACAACTAATGAAGGTTTAGAATTAGCTTATGAGTTTTACAAGAGTATTTTAACATCTGATGTGAAGAAGATGAGTTCTATTAGGGCTGCTGAAGCTGTTAAGATTGTTGAAAACTCTTTTAGAGATATTAACATTGCTTTTGTTAATGAACTTGCTAAGAGTTTTGATCGTATGAATCTTGATACTGTTGAAATAATTAATGGAGCTGCAAAATGCGCCTGCAGAGGTCATCAGCGGCCCTAATGCCTGCGTCTGAAACGGCTAATGACTGCTTTTTTCGCTTCATCGAAACCAGGGTAAGACTTCGTGAGATGCTTCATCTCACTATCCCATATCGCCTGCTTTTTTTCCAGGTGCATGGTAAGCGTCCTTAGCGAGAAGGATAACGAGTACATGGAGAGTTTTGCATCTATAAGTCTGACGTCTGGGCGTACACCAGTCTTTATGAGATAGTAAACATCATATAAATCCCTTGCCTTGTTCCTTGTGTATATGGCGCGTATCTTCTCAGCAAGGATCTCCTCCCTGTCCATTACGACAACGCGAAAGCTTGGGATCTCATCAATGTATAACCCTATCTCTACGATACCCGGCTCAAGGAGAGCTTTTTCCCTTAGGCTAAAGTCCATGGATACTTTGCACAGGGATGTCCTCGCACCGTTATACAGCGGCCCTTGTACCCTGCAGGTTATGCTTTCTGAGCTGCCGGATTTTTCCTCTTCCAGCTCGTGGGTTATGTAGAAAGAATCCAGGCCTAATCCCAGCAGCCGCTTGATGTCTTTTTCTTCCATCAGGTTAAAATCAAGGTCTTCTGAGAACCTGTCAAACCCAAAGCACTTCGTCAGTGCGGTCCCTCCCTTGAACACCAGCTCTTTCCCGAATTCCTTGTACAGTATGAACAGGATTATTTCCTGGAAATAGTCTTTTTCTGCCTGTCCGAGATTGTAATCCTTCCTTCTCGCATACTCTCTAAGCCTTTCAAGGGAGATCATGCTTCACCCTCCATTTCGCATCTGTCTTTTTTGACCTGTCAAAAAGTGACAGGCACACATAGTTCCTGTCCTTTGCGTTCACTTTTCCTGAGATATCCATCCCTTTGTATCTCTCTAGGAGGAAGCCTGCCCGCTTATTGAGGGATACGTTGTCTATCCTCTTGAGATACATAATCATTTTCTCTTCGTTGATTGCGGCTGCCTTGATAATCTTTATTATCTCATCGGGGTTTCCGGCATTCCTTTGGAAGAGAAGGGAGTCTATCAGGAGCTTCTCATCGTCAGCGATGAAAGCGTAGTGTTTTCCGAACCTCTTTTTTTCATAGCCAAAAAATATATCTTTCCTTATCTTGTGGAATTCGATCCTGTAATTCTCAAACTCTACTGCCGGGTAGTTTCCTGTTGATGCAACATGGACGGTTCTTGTTATCTGCTCAGTGTATCCCTTAAGATAGGATGCGGACCAGAACGAGATGTATGAAGGCACGTGGAGATTCGAGGAGATCACGTATATATCATCAATCGATGTATACTTTCCCTTCACAACTTTCCTTATCCTGTTCCTGTTCAGAAGCCTGTTCAGGACGGTGTAGGCATAATCATCATTGCAGGACAGCATCTTTTTTATGTCTGCCTTCGTTATTATCGGCATGTCTGCAAGGAATTGTTCGCTTTTCATGGATTGTTGTAAGCATAACAAGTATATAAATCTTTTCCTGATTGTCTGAACTAATCATTTTTGATTAGTTTAACAAATCACTTTAAGAAACAGCTCATAAAAGACTCAAAAGAATTTGCAAACATAATAAAAGAATACTTAGAAGCTAAAAAGTAAAAAAACACTCGGAAAACCTACACAAAGCAAGTGGAATAGTAAGAGAAGAAAGAGTTATTAAAAAAACACCTTGAAAACGGAAAAATATATAAATAACACAACTTATTATAATAAAAATGAGGTTTTTTATACATTATGATACAAGTTTTATTCAAAAGAAAGGTTGTTGAGGATGTTTTGACGTATCTGAACTCTAAGCAGGCAATCATCCTTTACGGCGCAAGACAAGTTGGAAAAACATCAATCATGAAGTATCTTCTTAAGAACTATCTGAAAGAAAACGCATTTTATCTCGATCTTGAACTAGACAACCTTCTGGAATTGTGCAACAAAGGGCCAGAGCAAGTTTATGAGTACCTGCTTCAACGAGGAGCAGTAAAAGACAAGAAAATATTCTTGTTGATTGATGAGATACAATACTTAAAAGACCCAACCAAGTTCATAAAAGTCATACATGACCACCACCCTGAAATAAAGCTTATAGTCTCAGGATCTTCCACTTTTGAGATAAGAAAGAAGTTAAAGCAAAGCCTTGCAGGAAGAACAATCACCTTTGAAGTTTATCCTCTTGACTTTGAAGAGTTTCTGGAGTTCAAAGAAAAAAAGTATGCTCTTAAAGCCGAAAACTCAGAAGCAATAAATCATGAACTAATCAGCTTGGCTGAGGAGTTCATAACATTTGGAGGCTATCCTGGAGTCGTAATTGAGCCTGTCTCTGAAGTTAAACAAAAATTGCTATCCCAGATAATCAACACATACATAAGAAAAGACATACGAGACATAGGAAACATAAGAAACATAGATTCATTCAACAAGCTGCTTGAACTGCTGGCAGCACAATCAGGCAGACTCTTAAACGTCAATGAAGTTTCAAACACACTAGGAATACACTCCTTTACAGTCAGAGAATATTTATCGCTGCTGGAAAACACATTCATAATAAGACTGGCAAGCCCATATCACAAAAACAAGAGAAGTGAGCTTACAAAGATGCCAAAAGTATTTTTGCTGGACACAGGACTCATGCACCTGCTGCACTTAAAAGAATTTCCAAAAGTAATATCTGGAGAGGTATTTGAAACATTCATATTTGCAGAGCTGCTGAAAAACAAGCATCCGGCAAAGTATTGGCGAACAACTTTAGGGCAAGAAGTTGACTTCGTAATAGAAAATGGTAGACTCACAGCTGTTGAAGCAAAAGTCAATTTCCAGAAAGTCAGGAAAAACGCTCTTGAAAAACTGGCAAAAGAATACCCTGCAAACACTTACTCAACAAGCCTGCAGGGCAAAAAGCAGGGAATCGGGAGATACCCTTGGGAACTGATAAAAGAACTAGAAAATGCAAAACCCATCAAAGAACACTAAAGTGAACGCAGGAACCTTTGAAAGTTTACACAAAGCAAGTGGGATAGTAAGAGGGGGGAAAAATTAAGAAAATATCTAAACATAATATGTAAAAGGAAAAGTTTATATATTAGTTCGTATGGACAACATGTATGGAGCTAAAAGAAGGTAAGTTTACAATCGAGACATTCGCAAAGGAAAGAGGGATTAGCATACAGAGTGCAATAAACCTTCTTTCCAAACTAAAAAAACAAGGATTTGTCTTGGTAAGCGGCGGCGGAAAGCAAAAGAGGATTTACACCATTGCAAATACCAAGCAAGAACAGACAAATGGCTTTTATGATATTATAAACAAGTATTCACCTGAAAAGTTAAATTCATCATTCAAACACTATACACACGGAAACTACACAGTAGAGCATGCAATAATCGATGGCATAAGGATTGGGGATTATAGAACACTTCAAGCCACAAAACACCTGTTTAGACATGTGAAGAACTGGAAGAGGCTCTTTGACCTGGCAAAGAGTAAGAACCTGACAAGAGAAGTGCTGGAACTATACGAAGAAGCAAGGCATGAAATAAAATGCAGAAAGATGCCAAAGAGGTATAAACTTTGATAAGCACAAAAGACCAAGAAGATTTATTCTTTTTGATAGCAAATTATCTAGAACAAGATATCTCATGTATGGCTATTGGCGGAACAGCCATGATGTTTGAAGGATACAAGAACACCACAAAAGATATAGATTTAGTATTTGAAAACGTGACTGATAGGAACAAGTTTATCGATGCGATAAAAAAGCTTGGATACAAGGAGCGATCACTTGCAGGAGTGTATGATGAGAAAAGGAGAAAAGACATGTCAAAACCTGTGATGTATTCGAGGGGAGAGGAACGGTTTGACTTGTTCGTAAAAAATGTGTTTGGGTTTAAAATCAGGATAAGCCAGGAAGCAGTATCGCAAAGGAGGGATTTCATAGGAAAAAAAGAGCTGATAATCTACATGCCGCAAAAAGAGTTAATAATCCTGCTAAAAGCAATAACTGGCAGGGAGAAAGACTTTGAAGACATAGAAACAATCATAAAGATGAAGCAAGACGTAGACTGGGACAAGATAACGAATGAAGCAGTCAAGCAGAGAAAAAGCAATGAGTGGATACTGATAGACTTAGAAGAGACGATGCAAAAACTAAAGAAAATAACGCTGATAAAAGAAAAATACTTTGAAAATCTTTACGGCGCGGAAAACAAGGCAAGATAGAAACAGAAACATTTATATATGGGATTATAATCCCTATATTAAGCCGAAAATAGGGATTAACGTCCTGGAAGAAGATGGAATTTAAAAGAACAATCGAAAACAGGATTAAAGAAAAAAGTTTTGGCGGAAAGATCATCATCATAGTTGGCGCCAGGCAAGTCGGCAAGACAACACTCAGCAACAGCATCTTAGAAGGATATAGGAAAAAAGTGTTTAATTGCGATAACCCTACAGAAAGAGCGCTTCTTAATAATAAGGATATTGAATTTTTAAAGGGGCTTGTAGAAGACGCTGAGATGATTTTCATTGATGAGGCTCAGAAAGTGAAATCTATTGGAGAGACCCTCAAGCTTCTGGTGGAGCATTTCAAAGATAAAAAACAGATTATTGTAACAGGCTCTTCAAGCATAAACCTCTTGGACAACACACATGAGCCTCTGACAGGAAGAAAACATGTTTTTAATCTCTTTCCGCTTTCGCTTAATGAACTTTACCAGGATAAGCTGCAGCTAATGAAAAAATTTGAGCAAAACCTCATTTTTGGAAGCTATCCGGAAGTTGCAAAAGAAGAATCGTTCGATAAAAAGATTGAACTGCTCAAAGAGCTTAGCACAAGCTACCTTTACAAGGACATATTTGAATTCCAAGAGATAAGGAACTCCGATTTAATATTCAATCTTCTCAAAGCACTTGCACTGCAGATTGGAAACGAGGTTTCATATAATGAGCTTTCTAAGCTTCTTGGGGTTGATAAAAAAACAGTTGAAAGATACGTTAATCTTTTGGAAAAGAATTTCATAATTTTCAGGCTGCCCCCCTTTACAAAGAACAAAAGGAAGGAGATATCAAAGCTGAGGAAGATCTATTTTTTTGATTTAGGAATAAGAAATGCCATAATAAACAACTTTAACTTTATTGAATCCAGAGATGACGCGGGGCAATTATTTGAAAACCTGTGCATTTTAGAGAGAATGAAATACCGCGAGTATAATGGGATATATGCCAACCAGTATTTCTGGAGAACATATGACGGGGCAGAGGTTGATTTAGTGGAGGAAAGAGAAGGAGATTTATTTGCTTTTGAATTTAAGTTCAGGAAATCCTCAGTTAGAAAGCCTCTTGGCTGGAACAATTATAAGCTGATAAACAAGGATAATATTTTAGAGCTGCTGAAGTGAGAATAATAAAAGAACAAACAAAACGATAAAAAACACTCGGAAAACCTACACAAAGCAAGCGGAATAGTCAGAGAAGAAAGGAAGAAAGAATTCTAAGATTACCAGAAATATTTAGATAACTACGAAAAATGGTTTATTAACCAACGAGATGATGGCTTAATTTGAGATTTTAATTTCATCAAATAGTTCTTTAAGGTACATTGAGAACTCATCAAGAAAACTCTCAAAACCTTTTTTTAGAGGTAGCAACATTAGTTTTTCTTCAGCTCCAATCATAACTTTCTTAGAATTAAACAATGAAATATTTTGAATGTATTTGTCATATCTGAGCATAAATTGTATCTTTGCAATTATCTTCTTTTTGTTTTTTTGAAGATGGACTGATTCTTTTTCCATTATTAAGAATACATCAATAAAATCCCTGCTTTTAAGCCCTCTTCTTGTGAGTATTGCTCTTATTTTTTCAAATAATATTTCTTTTAGGCTATAGCACTTAAGCGAGACATCACTAAGTATATCAATATATTCGGGAAATAATAGTTTCATCTCTTTTTCAGGAATCTTTGAATACAGCGAGAGTGCATTCTTTTCAATGATAATCTCAGTTATTAATTCGAAAAAATTAATCTGTATCTTAATGAATTGTTCCACGTTTAAGAGTTCAGAATGATACCATAGTTTGAATGTGACAAACTTATTGCTTCCGCCAATTTCAACGTATCTATCATTTGCTTTGTCTTTTTTAAAATCAAGTCCTAGCTCTAAAGTCACGCTTGACAATAGTGTCAATACTTCGTTTATTTTCTTTGAGAGTATTCTTCGCACTTCTTTTTGACTAATATTTGCTAATTCTTCTTGTTGAATGTAGGTGAAATCCAGATCTTCTGAAAACCGATAATACCCTAAGTAACATTTGATGATACATGTACCTCCTTTAAATGCGAATTCCTCTTTAAACCAGCTCTCATTCATTAGTTTAAAGAGTACTCTGTGCAAGAGAATGTCTTTTTCAAGCATAGACTTATTTTCAATAGTTAGTCTTCCGCTTAGATAGTCAACGAGTTCTTTCATAATCTTTTCACCAGCGCTTCAACTTTTTTATTATAATGCAGAGCATATTCTTTAAGTTTTGAAATAGACGCTTTATTGATATAAGAACTTACAGAATCCATGACTGCATCGTCTTTTAATCCAGAATATTTCTTTAAATAAATGATGTCAAGGAGTGTTTTTTCTGTGTCAGAATAATTTATTTTGTTCTTTTTTTTGATGCCAAAGGAAAACAGTTTTGGTTTTATTTTTAGAAACAATATTTTGTTTCCTAGTATTGTCATGGGTTTTGTTCTTGCAATAGAGTCATTTAATATATAGTCCGCTGCGAAAAACTCGTGGCTTAGATTGTTGAATTTTATTGCTGTTTCAAGTCCAAAATACCATTTTTTAATACCTTTTATGCTAAGAGCTTTTGACACTGCTTCTAGATAATTCACTTTTAGAGTGTGAAATTTTCTTTCTTCTATGCTTGGTTTGTAGAATATGCCTCTTAGTATGGTGTGAAGGTGTTTTGTTCTTGTGAGGTAGACTATGCCTTCTTTGTAGCTTATGCCTAATACTTCGCAGTATTCTTTAATCTTTTCTGAAGTGATGTATTTTTCTTCAGTGGTGTGCAGTTTCCGAACAAGCAAATCATATTTCATTTTATAATATTACAATAGTTGTAATATTGTAATATATAAATATTTCGTATTTTAGTATATTTTTCTCTGATTCTAAATCTTAAGCAGTTTAAAAGCTATAAATTTCACGCACAAATGTCCAGTGAAAAACAGTAAAAGTTATAAGAAAGTTCAAATTTTATACAAATAAGGGTGTTGATTCGTTTGAAAAAAAGCTTTAATATGCTCAAAAAATTAATTTTTTGGAATACAAAATCTTGGAGGATTTTGATATGAACAAGGAAGAGCTTGATTTTATTCTGCAAGAAGGAGAAGGACAGTTTATTGAATTTAAGGAATCGATGGATAAAACACTTGCTAAAGAGATGGTTTCTTTTGCAAATGCTAGTGGAGGCAAGATATTCCTAGGTATATCTGATGATGAACAGATAAAAGGAGTTAACATCACTAATAAACTTAAATCAGAGATACAGGACACTGCAAATAATTGTGACCCACCAATAGCAATAAAATTAGAAAAATATGAAGATGTTTTAATTATTGATATCAAAGAAGGGAAAAACAAACCTTACCAATGTTCATCTGGATTTTACATAAGACTTGGTACAAATTCTCAGAAATTAAATAGAAATCAGATAATAGAATTAAGCGTTAAAGAAGGAAAAATTCGTTTTGATGAACAAATCTGTGCTGATTTTAATTTTAAGGATTTTGATGATGAAAAGTTTAATTACTTTCTAAACCTGGCAAATATTTCAAAGAATCTAAAAAGAAATGATATTCTTAAAAATCTAAAAATATTAACAAAAATTGGTATTACAAATGCAGGAGTCTTATTCTTTGCAAAAGAACCTTACAAATATATTAGCAACTCCAGAATAAGATGTGTGCATTTTAGAGGAAATAAAAGAGTAGATATTTTGGATAAAAAAGAAGTTGATAAGGGAATTATAGGCAACATAGAATTCGCTATAAAATATCTTAATGAATGCATACCTGTCAGATTTGAAATTAAAGGAAGCAAAAGAGAAGAATACCCACAATTTCCAGAAGAAGCATATAGAGAAGCAATAGTTAATGCTGTAGTACATAGAGATTACTCCGAAAATGGTGAGGTTGCAGTTGAAAAACTAAAGAATTTTCTAATGATTAACAATCCAGGATGCTCTTTGGTTCCTAAGGAAGAATTCGGGAAGTCCAGCAAACCTAGGAACAGGCTAATTGCAGACTTGCTTTCAAGAACTTATTTTATGGAACGCGTCGGAACAGGAATAAAAAGAATAAAAGATAGTTGCCAACAGAACAAAAATAAAGTGTCCTTCAAATTTGAAACTCAGACTTTCTTTGTTGAAATGAGTACAATCTCAATGGAAAAGTTGGAAGAAAAAACTAGGGAGAAAACTAGGGAGAAAACTAGGGAGAAAATAATCGAATTAATTAAAGAAAACCCGACTATCACCGCTAAAGAAATTGCTGAAGAAACAGGCTTGACAGTAAAAGGTGTTGAATGGCAGATGCAAAATCTGAAAGAACAGAAACAAATAAAAAGGATTGGGCCAGACAAAGGAGGGCATTGGAAAGTTTTAGAATAAAAAAGTTTAAAGTAAATACTTGAAAAACGGTAGGAAACTAATATGATATCCATAAGACTAATTAATCTAGGAATATTATTGATTGCTTTCTTGACAGTTGTTTTGATGATAAAACCTTTTATTAGGAAAGCTTTATTTTACCAAAAAACAGTAAAAAACACCCGCGAACCGGATACGAAACAACACTTGGATGTTGGATAAGGATTATAAAAAATGAGGGGATTTAGAATTGGGAGCACAGAGGAAGAACAATAAACAAAAGACTATAAAAACACTCGGAAAACCTACACAAAGCAAGTGGGATAGTCAGAGAAGAAAGGAAGAAAGAAAGAACTCTAATATTACCAGAAATATTTAGATATTCGTGCTTTTTGGCTCAATGTCAGGTGTTATTTTGGGTAAGACTTAAAAGTTTTTTGACAAGACTGTTTGCTTATCTAAGTTTTCAAGCAATTTTAAACTTTCCTTATCAAGCTTTGAGAAGGCAAACCATTTCTTTCCAAGATCTTTTAGCGATGCACCTATGTGATAAATTTCCTTTTTTTCTAATCTGTCAACCCGTTGGAATAACTGCGTGTTTTGAGCTAAGAAATGCCTCATAGCGACAAACGCATTTATTATTTGTATGCTGGTGTCTATGGCTTTTTTGCTTCTTAAAACAGCTGACAGCATTGAAACACCTTGTTCAGTGAATGCATATGGTAAGTATCGTCTTCCACCATGACTTGAGGTGCCATTTTGGAAC
>JAHJQL010000030.1 GCA_018819065.1 Nanobdellota archaeon
CAGAGATTTTGTTGGGGTTTAATACCCCGACCTTCAGGTTGAGATTTTTAATCCCAAAAATTCGACTTTTAAGATAGTCGAGCGTAATACCCTGACCTTTAGGTCGGGGATAGCCGACTATCGTCGAATTTTTGTTATCTTCAATTCTATCCATTTTTTCTGCTGAAAATACTAGTCTTGGTTGGTTGTTGTGCGCTTGATTAATTTTGGGAAGTTTCTAAGAATATAATCCATTCTGACTTGTTTTCTTATATTTGACTTATAAAAACCCGGGCTTCTCATATTCCACAAGTCATGAATTGTTTGTATGTTTAAGTCTTTTAGCAAGTCAACTCTTTTTAAGTTTTGTTGTAAGGTTGATTCATATACCAGCGTTCGTTCATAAAGTTCTTTGCTTGAAATGTTTTCAGGTTTATTTTTGAAAAACCTGCTTAGCATCTCTCCTTTCATCATCTCTGTTATTGCCCTGTTGATGGTTCCTTTAAATAGTGATTCATTCTTTGACAGTTCTACTTCCACCAAATTCAGTCCTTTTGGTATGTATTGAACCCATTTATTTTCTATCTCAGATTTTATTGGGATGGTTATTTCAGGATTATAAACTGCTTGAAACATCCTTTCTCTTGCTGATTGGATGTATGCACTCCAAACCATTTTCTCAAAAGCTGGTTTTATATACTCAGTGTACATTGATTTGTTTCTGTGTGCTTTAAGAAATTTTTTGCCCATGTATATGTGGATTATTGCCTTTTCAATGTTTCTTATTCTCCAATCAGCACCAGATTTGTTTATTTGCAGCAGTTCCTTGTATTGCTCTCCAAACAATTCTTTCTCTTTGTAGTATTTAGACTCGTCATCCTGGAAGAGTTCTGTTAGGAATCTTTCTTTTTCTGCTAGTTCCTCTAATGATAGTCCAAAATTAGACACTAAATGTCTAGGCCACAAAGTGCCTTGATTGTGAGCAACATCAGTCCACTTTGCAGGAGGTACATGAATTAGTACATCGTGTATGTCAATTGGGTATATTCTGAGCATGTATTGTCCGTAGTTGTCATCGCTTCCTGCATATCTAGTTATTGTTCTTACGCCTTCAACTAAGTTACTGTTAAATTCTAAATACGTCAATTTACTTGTTGAGTGGTCCTTTATTCTCGAATGCTCGTTTTTGTATTCATTAAAGAAGTCCTCTCTTGTTCCAACTATGGCTTTTTTTAGTAGTGACTCTGCTTGTTTGATTGCGTAGTCTGAGCTTTCTTTGTCTTTTTCATCAAAACTGGTTGATTCTAATCCTTTGTAGTGTGGGCTTAGCGTTTCAATTAAAAGCTTGAAGTCATTCTCTGCTAATACACTTTCTTCCACCTTGTTCTCCACATAATCATGGTCTAGTTTAATATTAAACATCAAAGCGTCATCTATGTTGTAAAAATGCTTTTTTTTAAGCCCTTTAAGAGCTACATAGATGTGGTGTGAGCATTCATCTTCTCCTGTTCTCCTTTTTTTTCCTTTGGTAAAATCCATGACGTTTTTGAGTGATAGGAGATGATGCTCTCTAAAGAAGTCTTTTGATTTTCCTAAAAAGTGCTTTAATAACTCTAGCTTGCTTTTTGTCAGCACACTTTCTAGTCTAGAAAAATTATTTTTTCCAAGATTGTCTAATAGAACTTCGTCTATTGGTGTAACTAGCATACTTTGTAAGAAAGCAAAAGAAATTTAAAAATGTTGTCTAGTTTACTCCTTATGAGTGATTTAAATGATGTCTTCTATTGGTTTCTTTGGTTTTTTAATCTCTTTTGTCATCTCTTCAGCTTGCTTTTGAAGGTCAATCCCTAAGTCCTTTAAAGCACCTATGTGCATTTGCATCAATTGCTCAACTATCTGAAGTATTCTGGCAAGTTCCTGCCTCTCTTTAGCAAGTGTGCTTAAAGAGCCTTTGTGAAAACCAATCTGCTCTTCTTTAGTTTGTGGTTCTGCCTGATTATTCTTTGTTTCTTTAGCCATTGTAATCTCCTCCTAATAATATGTTGGTAACAAGCCCTTTTTTTTAAATGTTACTCATGATGATAACATTAATAAATCATTCGTGTTTCTAGTGATAATATGATTCTAGGTCATATAACTGGGAAGGTAACACCTGCGTTTTTCTCTTTTAAGCTCGCCAAGGAAGCCAAAAAGTTAGAATACGTTCAAGTATATCATAAAGTATATGACTTCGTCCTTTGTCAGATAATAGATATTGAGACGACGGCTGTTGAGAGCATTGCAAAGTGCAAGACTATAGGTTACAAGGACCAGACAGGAAAAGTTAGGCAGATAAGAATACCTTTTGATGTGGGAGTAGAAGTTTTAAGAGCTGAAGATGACTTCATAAAGAAAATAATCAGTTTAGAAGACAAAGAAAAAGGCGCGTATATAGGAAAGCTTGAAGGAAGAGATATACAATTGTATCTTGATATTAATAAACTATTGACAAAACACTGTGCTATTCTTGCAAAATCTGGAGCAGGAAAAAGTTATACTGTGGGTGTTTTGATTGAAGAGATTCTTGACAGGAAGATTCCTTTGCTCGTAATAGACCCTCATGGCGAGTACTCAAAGATGAGATATGAAAATATAAAAGATAAAGACTTGTTAGCAAAGTATGGATTAAAGCCTAAAGGTTATGAGCTCAGGGAATATGGTGATTCAAAAATCAATGAAGGAGTTATACCCCTCAAACTTACAAAAAACATAACTAATTCAGAACTTGTTCATTTGATGCCTGCAAAGCTTTCCAGCACGCAGTTAGGGATACTTTATAACGCTTTGAAAAACATAAGTAGCCTAAATTTTAATGAACTGCTTTTAGAACTGGAAAGAGATGAAAGCTCTGCTAAGTGGAGCATAATAAGCGTGATAGAATACTTAAATAACTTAAATATTTTTTCAGACTCTCCAGTGTCTTACAACCAGCTTGTAAGTCCAAATAACTGTTCTGTTATTAATCTTAAAGGAATACCACCAGATATACAGGAGATAATAGTTTACAAGCTGTGCAAGGACTTGTTTGATTTGAGAAAAGAGAATAAGATACCTCCATTCTTCTTGGTTTTAGAAGAGGCTCACAATTTTTGTCCTGAAAGAAGCTTTGGAGAGGCGAAAAGCTCAAAAATACTTAGGACTATTGCAAGCGAAGGACGAAAATTTGGTTTGGGACTTTGTGTTGTAAGCCAAAGACCTGCAAGGGTGGATAAGTCTGTGGTCAGCCAGTGTACTACACAAATGATATTAAAAGTTACTAATCCAAATGATTTGAAAGCTATATCTAATAGTGTTGAGGGGATAACTGCTGATTCTGAACTTGAGATACAAAATCTTACTATAGGAACTGCTCTCGTCTCTGGAGTGGTGGAAATACCTTTGTTTGTAAACATACGCCCAAGAAAAAGTATGCATGGAGGAGATGCTGTTAATATCCTTGAAGAAGACGAGCCTGACGTGATTCAAGAAGTGAAAACTTTTGAAAAGAGAGATTTGCTGCCTGTGGTAAAACCAAGAACCACACTAAAAGATATAAAGCTGATGTCTGATGATGATGTTGATGTTAGAGTAAAGTTGATACCTGCAGCCATAATCTCGTGTAAGGACTCTTTGGGTAATTTTTGTGTGCTGGTTGATTTGATAGATGGAGATGTAATTGTTGATAAGGAGAAATTCCTTGTCAAAAAACTGCCTGACATAAACAATCTTAGCAAGCAAGAGGTTGGAGTTCTTAAAAAAGCGTTTGCTAAATTGTCGCTTTCTGATGCTGAATCAAAAAGTCTTGTTAGCAAAGGTTATCTTAATGCTGACAAGACTCTTTCTGAGGATTATATATTTTCAAAACTTCGAAATCACGCTACTTATAATAATTTAGAATATGTGAGTATGTCTTACGATGATAAATTAGAACCTGTGCTGAGTGAAGAAACAATAAGGCAGAAACTTTCGAAAGTGACAACTGTAGTTGATTTTAAGGATTGTTTTGTTGTGAAGTACGACGTCCAGTGACTGATCATTTTACGTTTTTGTGACTTTCTAGTGGTTAAAAAAACAACCTTTAAATATATCCTTCACTTGTCAAGTGCATAAAATAATTTTTTTTTAGAAAAAAGACGATGGATATAGAAAAAAACCTAGGATTATACAATAAAATGCGTAGTGCTATAGCCCAAACTACGCCTGAACTATTAATTCACTTTGAAAAAACTTTAAAGGATTATGATGGTGATCCACGACTTCTGAATCTATGGCTTGAAAGATTCAAAAACAACAACCCATACATTGCAACAAATGGTGCAATCCTGAAAAGAGCAATAATTCGAACTCCAGAAGAAATGGAAGAGATGAACGCAGAAGATGGACAATTGTATGTTGTTGGAGAAAGCGGTCACAAACTAAAAAACCAACTGTACCTGTTTGTCCACTACCAAGATCATACAAGAACATGGAAGCAAGGAGACACAGTTCTAAAGATAATAGAAGCTTTTGGAAATCCTGAACAAAAAAAAGCGTTTACAAAAGAAGGACAAGAAGAGATAATAAAAAAGAAGAAGACACAGATAAAAAAATCACTTGAAGACGTCGTAACAACACTTGAAGAAGTTCTAAAAGATCCATCAAGAGTAAAAGATATACAAAGCATAGAAGACAGAAGAAAAGTAGTGAGGATACTAGGCCTGGATGAAGAATACAAAAAAAGATTGTTACAGATTGACAAGTTAATATACGGAAGCACATCATTCATGGACCAAGAAGGAAATGACTACCTAATCGCAGCAGATAAAGGAGGAATGTTCTACGGGAAATTTGAAAGGAACCTAACAAGCCTGCCAATAGAAATAAGAGATATATACACACAAGTAAGAAACCCACACATAGAGATACCTGAAGACGAAAGAAAATTCATGATAGGAGCACTAATAGCATGGGCTGCTGCAAACACGCCAATAAGCAGAGAAGCAGCAATTGGCGGATATCAAAAAGACTTAGACTTCATTATGAAATTACCAGAGAAACACCCAATAATCGAAAAACATGGACTAGTAGACTTAACAAGTGTAAGATCAATACTAAAAAAACCAGAAATAACACTTATTGACGCAACAAGAATATTTGATGTTTATCCAGTCGATGAAGTAAGATTTGAATTTAACAAAGATTATCTATCAAAATTCAAGGAAGAGTTTGAATATACAATCAACGCACTAAAAGAGCTATACATACAAGATGGAAAATTCATGAGAGATATGTTTGGTGCAAGCATACCAATGGGACGATTAAACAAGGATGCATCATCTGAGGTGTTGACCAGGGATGATTATGATGTTATAAGAACTGTTCTAAGAACCAAAATACTGACTCAAGCAAAAGAAGGACGATTTTTCAAAGTACTGCCGATGGAGGAATTCAAATACTTAATCGATAGTGCTGCGTTGATTGCAAGAAAACTAGAAAACAGAGAAGAGATGAAGAATTGGCAGGAGAAACTAAACAGAAAAACAGGTTTTAGCATCGTGGAGAAATTTGAATTAGAACACGGCTTAAGCTTAGATGAACTTATCAAGAGAGCAAAAAGGTTATCATATAATCCTGTATGGTTTGAGCATAAAAACCAGATAGGAAAACTTGCAAAGATAGGGCTTTACTTTGAAAAAGACATTGAAAAAATAAGTGGTAGTGGCATAATTGAGAAAGCTAAGAAACTAATTCCTATATCTGAAATACAAGATGATTACCAAAGAGCAAAGAAGATAAGTGAAAGCGAACTCATATACTATCTTAAAGGACATATACCACCTGAAGAATTTGAATTCTTAGATGAAAAAGAAGTTGAAGGTATAAGAGAGCTTTTAAGCGTAGAAGATGAGATTAACAAAGTAATGTCAGAGTATGGTCCAAGAGCAAAAGAATTAATAAAAAAAATAGATTATCTCAAGAAGATAAATTTTTACTCAGCAAAAATCAACGAAAGCATAGTCCTAACAGAAGAAAGCCTAAACTTTACAAACCTATACAAAGAAAAAGAGAAAGTAATACTTTACGATTTAAAAAATATTGAAGAAAGAATAGAAACAATTGAAAGAGAATTTGTGTCAGGAATGGAGATAGAAGAAAGCTGGTTTGAAAAAGCAAAGATAGTGACAAGCGATGAAACATCAAAATTCTTAAAAAAGCCAAACACCGATGACAAAACAAAGAAATACATCAATAAGATATCATGGAAGAAAAAATTCAGACCTAGTTCGTATGTTGAGAAAAATTTCATTCAAGAAATAGAAAATGCTCATGATGCTCTTGAAAAATCATACACTTTTGATGACAGCATCATATCAAAAGGTTTAGATTTGTTAAAAAAAGGGTCTTTAATGGAACAATATAATGTAAGAGTTGACCTGCCAGGCTGGTTTGCAAAAGACTTCAAAAAAGAAGTAGGTGGATTTTATTGGCCAGGAAAAGGAAATGACTGGCTTTCTGATAATAAGTCAAAATTTTTCATAGGAGAAGTTGCTGGAAAAATAGTGAAGTTTAATAAGGATCACAAAACAAGCCTCAAATTATCAATATATACTACAAAATAATTTTTTTCTGACAAACTTTTTTAAAACAGAACTTGTTTATCCTATAATATGTGCGGAATAATAGGTGTTTTTGGAAGAAAAGATTCCATGTCAATTGTGAAAGACGGACTAAAAATACTTCAGAATAGAGGAAAAGACGCGAAAGGATTCTACAAAGGAAAAAACTTTTCCGTTGCACACTGCCTGCATTCAATCGTTGGAAGAGTAAAACAACCATTGATAGATAATGATATTTTTTTAGCAAACTGTGAGATATACAACTGGAAAGAACTAAACGAGAAATACAGCTTGAAAGCAAGAAACGACTCAGAAATGCTCTTTAAACTCTTACAGAGAAAAAATGTGAGTGATGAAACACTAGAAGAACTAGATGGAGTATATGCTTTTGCATACATCAATAAAGACACTCTTTGGCTGGCAAGAGATATAATAGGAGAAAAACCTATTTGGTACAATCACACAGAAGGATTTTCTTTTGCATCAGAGAAAAAAGCACTTGAAAAATCTAGTTTTCTAAACGTTAACGAATTGAATCCAAGAAAAATAATTGAATATAAAATTGACAAAGACAAGTTGATATTTCACGAGAGAAAGTTTTTTTCAGCAGAAAAAGAAATCAAAGAAAACGTCGATGTTATAGCAAGAAAACTAGAAATCTTAATCAAGAACTCTATATCAAAGAGGATTCCGAAAAGAAAATTTGGACTGTTATTTTCTGGAGGAATAGACTCAACGATGATAGCTTTGATATTAAAAAAACTAGGACAAGAATTTACTTGTTACACTGCAGTTTTAGATGATCCAAAGCTAAAAGAGCCAGAAGACTTAGTGTTTGCAAAAATGATTGCAAAGAACTTAAACCTAAACCTTAAGATAATTAAGGTAAAACTCTCTGATGTAGAGTCATATTTAAAAAAAATAGTGCCGCTAATAGAAGATTCAAACGTTGTAAAAGTAGGTGTCGCGCTGCCTTTCTACACTGCATGCGAGCAAGCAAAAAAAGACGGATGCAAAGTATTGTTATCTGGGCTTGGAAGCGAAGAGATATTTGCAGGATACCAAAGACACAAAGAATCAACAGATGTGAACAAGGAATGTATATCAGGCTTATTAAAACTCTACGAGCGAGATTTATACAGGGATGATGTAGTAACTATGTACAATGGCATAGAGTTGAGACTTCCATTCTTAGACAAAGAACTGATCAGATATGCGTTGAAGATACCTGCAAAGTACAAACTATTTGAAGGGCAGGAAAAATATATTTTGAGAGTTGTTGCGAAGAACATGGGATTAAAAGAAGAGTTTGCCCTCAGAAAGAAGAAGGCTGCGCAGTATGGCTCAAACTTTCACAAAGCACTTGATAAACTGAAAAAAAAATCCGGATACAAAACCAAGTCGGCATATCTAAAAACATTTTATGCAGAACACAACTTAAAACTTGGAGCACTAGTTAGTTCTGGAAAAGACAGCATCTACGCAATGTACACGATGATGAAACAGAACTACTCAATAGAATGCATGATAACAATTCAAAGTGATAATAAAGACTCATACATGTTTCACACACCAACAATAGAGTTAGTTGAGTTACAATCAAAAGCAATTGATATACCACTGATAATCGCAAATACAAAAGGAGAAAAAGAAAGAGAGCTGACAGATTTGAAGACAGCATTGAAGAAAGCCAAAGATGAATACGGCGTGCAAGGAATAATAACAGGTGCACTATTCTCAAACTACCAACGAGAAAGAATAGAAAAAATTTGTGACTCACTATCACTCAAAATATTTAGTCCACTATGGCATATAAACCAAGAAAGCGAGATGAGAGAAATAGTCAGAGAAGGATTTGAATTCATAATTACAAAAGTTGCAGCGGAAGGATTATCAAAAAAGTGGCTTAACAAGAGAGTAGATGACGTGATGATAGATGAACTTGTCAAACTAAACGAGAAAATAAGTCTCAATATAGCTGGAGAGGGAGGAGAGTTTGAAACACTAGTACTTGACGGACCAATATTTAACAAGAAAATAATCATTCAAAAATCAAGAATAAAAGAAGAAGACAAAAACACTGCAACAATGATTGTTGAAAAAGCAGGACTAATTGACAAAAACAAATAAAATATTATTTCTTCACAAACTTTAAATAAGTGTCTATATTATAATAATAAATGAGCATACTTGATTCCCTGATAAGTGCGAGTGAGTCATTCATTAATAATCCGCTTCTGCTAAAGATAGTTACTTCTATAATAATACTATTAATAGGCTTTATAGCCGGTAGGATAATTGGAAAAGTTATATTAAAAGTCCTAAAAAAGATAGAATTAGACAAGACATTTAAAAAATCAACTGGTCATGAGTCGTCAATTACAAATATAATATCAAAAGGAGTCTCTTACTTCATATATTTTGTCACAGTGCTAATATTCTTAGAAAGCCTAGGGCTTACTCCATTCGTCCTAAACATTATATTAATAGTTGTATTAGCAATAGTGGCTGTCTCAATTATTCTAGCAATAAAAGATTTTATACCAAACTTTATAGCAGGATACTCATTAAAAAGCAAGGAATTGTACAAGATTAATGACAATATAAAAGTAGAACATATAGAGGGAATAATAGTCAAAATAAACTTGTTAGACACTCATGTAGAAACAAAAAAGAAAGATCTAATAGTAATACCAAACTCTTTTCTTATCAAGAATGTAGTCGTAAAAAAATTTCACTGAATCTTCTCAAGCATGCTAGTAACGCCCCAAAGCTGAGTTCTAATAAAAGGAGGAATATTCATGTCTTCGCAAATCTCATCAAGATCACTAAGAGACTTGTTAACCTTTAAAGACTGATCCTTATCAGTTTTTAATTCCTGAATTATTCCAGAAATTTTTAGCTTAACATTCTTAGGAACCATTGAGTCTTCCTTTAGTTCCTCAAGTGAGCATATTGCTTCTTGCAACTTCATATTAATCACTTTTTTTTCTTAATCTTATCCATTATCTGCTTTTGAAGACTATCAGCATCCTGGCGCATCTTCTGCTCCTGCTTCTCAATAGATTTCAATCTTAGCTCGACAATCTCTTTTTTGGACTTCAAATCTTCTTCCAAATCAGTTTTTTTGACTGCAACCATTATGTTGCCAATAATCTTGTAAGTATCGCCCGACTCAGGCAGTTCTTTAAGAGCAGTGTCAATCTCAACAATCTGCGTTTGAAATTGTTGCTTTTGAGAAAGAAATCTTTGCAAGTTCTGTTCAATAGTCTGCAACTCAGAAATTTCTTGTTCAGTTTCCTTGTTCATCTTTTACCTTTTCGTAAACAATCAAGTTTTTAGCGACTGAATTTAAAACAGCCCTTAAAGCTGAAGCATCTTTTGCCTTAATAACAAATTCAATCTTATGATTATTCTTTTTGACTGAGTATGATGCTCTGCCATTCTCAAATTCTTTTTCTTCAGATTCAAACAATTTGAAAATGTTATCAGAGTCTCCTTCAACTATTATACTGCCTGAGTGATTCATCGCGCCTTGACGTTAGTTACAACATTTCTTTCTTTGAAAATAATCTTTGAACCACAGTAAAGACACCTAACTCTCTTTGACACCTGTGAGTCTGATATAGTTTTGTTGCATGAAAAGCATTTATAAGAGCTCATTCTTTCTCAACCTCAATTTTTATAGGTGAAATCTTACTTACTGTATATGCCTTACTGGTGAATTTTGCACCACACTTCTTACAGTTCCAAATACCAATAGCTAATCTCTTGACTTGCTCATAGTGACAGTAAGGGCAAATGTGTTTTTTCCTCTGCTCAGATTCAATAGAGCCATATTTGTCCCTAAGTCTTTTTCCATACTTAGATCCAAACCTTTTAGTTGACGGATAACTTGCTTTCTTTGCCATTTCTCGTTGAAATAATAGTTCATTTATAAACTTTATTGCTTAAAGATATTGTCTATTTAACGTCATCTTTATATATAAGTTAGTTCTATTAACATCTTGGTGATGCGTTATGTCTTTGGAATGTCCCATGTGTGGCTCATTAGATGTGTCTAAGAAAGGATTTCGTAAAAATAAATCAATGA
>JAHJQL010000031.1 GCA_018819065.1 Nanobdellota archaeon
ACGTTAAAAGCAGAAACGACAAACTACAAAGAGTAGAAATCTTAACAAGAGTAATCGCTTACAACATCGACCGACTAATAAGAACCGGACAAAAAGTTATTCTGATAATAATCAGAATAACAAGGATTTCATATTAGCCAATTTTTTGAAAATATTTATATATGCTGTTTGTTCTTTTATTATCAAAAAGAGGCTGTAGTGAATGGATGAACAAAAGATTTCTTTAGAAGAGTTATACCTGCAGGTAAAGTCTTCTAAGGACGGCTTGTCAGATATAGAGTCTAAAGCCAGGCTTGAAACTTACGGTGCAAATATTATAGAAGAAAAAGACAAAGTTTCAGTTATATTCAAGTTTTTAAGGCAATTCACAAATTTCTTTGCAATCCTTTTAATGGTTGGTTCAGTCCTCGCTTTCTTTGCAGAGTATTTAATCCCTGGTCAAGGAAATCTATACATCGGAATTGCATTATTTGCAGTTGTCATTCTAAACGCAGTTTTTACATTCATACAAGAATATCAGTCTGAAAAGATAATGGAGAGCTTTAAAAGCATGATGCCTGTAAAGATTCAGGTTTTGCGGGATGGTGAGAGAACAGAGATTTTGGCTAAAGATGTTGTCCCTGGAGATGTCATTTTTCTTTCTGAAGGGGATAAAATTCCTGTTGATGGCCGTCTCATTGAGCAGCATAACTTAAAGGTTGATAATTCTTCATTAACAGGAGAGTCTGAGCCTCAGCTTAGGAGCCTTGAATGCACACATGAAAACATCTTAGAATCCAGAAACATGGTTTTTTCAGGAACACTTGTTCAATCAGGAACTGGAAGAGCAATAGTGTATGCTACTGGTATGAATACTCAGATTGGAAAGATTGCAAAGCTAACCAAAGAAACAAAGACACAGCTATCTCCTATGAGAAAAGAGTTAAACCACTTCATAAAAATAATATCAACTATTGCAATAATTCTTGGAGTGTTGTTCTTCCTAATCAGCATTGCTATTGGAAACTATTTTATGAGCAGCTTGATATTTGCAATAGGAATAATTGTTGCTAATGTGCCTGAGGGTTTGCTTCCAACAGTTACACTTGCTCTTAGCATGGCTTCTAAAAGGATGGCTAAGAAGAATGCGCTGATAAAAAATCTTGAATCAGTGGAAACACTTGGCTCAACAACAGTTATCTGCACTGATAAGACTGGAACAATTACTCAAAATAAGATGTTTGTAAACTCTTTTTTTCTTAACATGCAAGAGCTTAATCATTCTGAAAACTTTTCAAAGGTTGATGGCTTTGATAAGCTCATGGGAGTGTCAGTTTTGTGCAACAACTCTCGTCTGGATGAGTCTGGCAAGAAGTACTTTGGCGACCCAACAGAAGGAGCGCTTTTATTGTTTGCATCAGTGTATGCCAATATTAAGAAGATGAATCTTGAGCATCCAAGGCTTGATGAGGATCCTTTTTGTTCAAAAACTAAATGTATGATTACAATCAATGAGTATAAAGATGCGAAGTTCTCTTACTTAAAAGGAGCTCCAGAAGTCGTGTTGGATAAATGCAAGCACATGCTTCTTAATAATCATATGCAACCACTAAAAGCTAATTCAAAAAGCATAATTGAGACTCATTATAAAAGAATGGCTTCAAGAGGTGAGAGGGTTTTAGGGCTTGCTTATAAGATTCATTCAGAGTTAGAGGATGACTTTGTATTCTTAGGGCTTGTTGGAATAATTGATCCTCCAAGGCCTGAAATCCCAGGAGCAATTGCTAAATGCAAAGAAGCAGGGATAAAAGTAATTATGATTACAGGTGATTACAGCTTAACAGCGGAGGCGATTGCAAAAGAGGTTGGGATACTTAGAAAAGATGGGAAAAATATCATCATAACAGGTCAAGAACTCGAAAAGATGTCTGATGATGATTTAAGAGAGATTTTGAAAAAAGAGAACTTAATTTTTGCAAGAACTTCTCCAATTCAAAAACTCAAGATTGTTCAAGCTTTACAGGCTAATGGCGAAGTTGTCGCTGTGACTGGTGATGGTGTTAATGATGCTCCAGCATTGAAAAACGCTGATATTGGTATTGCTATGGGCATCATGGGTACTGAGGTTTCAAAAGAGGCCAGCAACATGGTCTTGCTTGATGATAACTTTGCAACGATAGTCGCAGCTGTTGAGGAAGGAAGGACTATTTATGCAAACATCAAAAAATTCATCGCGTACATATTAACAAGCAATGTTCCAGAAATTCTGCCATTTATCGCTTTTGTCTTACTTGGAATCCCGCTCCCTTTGACTGTTATTCTTATTTTAGCCATTGATTTAGGAACTGACATATTGCCTGCACTTGCGCTTGGCAGCGAAAAAGCAGAGTCTGATGTTATGAAACAACCTCCAAGGTCTAGGAAAGAGAGGCTTCTTACCAGGCAACTGCTAACAAATTCTTATGGTATTATTGGAATGCTTCAGGCTGCAGGTGGTTTTTTTGCATATTTCTACGTGTTATATAGTGGCGGCTGGACTTTTGGAACGCAGCTTGCCATTACTGACCCTCTTTATTTAAAGGCTGTAACCGCGTTTTTTGTAAGCATCGTCATCTGTCAGGTTCCTGACGTGATTATATGCAGGACTAGAAAACAGTCGCTGTTTACTCAAGGAGTGTTTTCCAATAAGTTTATCTGGCTTGGAATCGCAGCAGAGTTGGTTTTGCTCTCAATAATAGTGTATGTCCCTTTCGCTAACACTTTCTTTGGCACTCAGCCCCTAACTTTTTTTGAGCTGTTTTTATCACTGCCTTTTGCTGTAGCGATATTCATATTTGACGAGGTTAGAAAGTTTCTTCTTCGACGAGATAATCATTTTGTGAAGAATAATCTAGCATGGTAAAACGAGAATAACTACTATGAAGTGACTAAAAAATCGAAAGATTTAAATATTAGTTATACCTATAAAGTAGTAATGGGAACATGAAGAGTTGAGATTTTCTAATCTCACCACACAACACCTCATACACACACCCCTTTTAGCTCTTCATGTTCTACCCATTTCTAAAAGAAAACATCACCAATATATACTAAGATAACAAAAATTCGACGATAGTCGGCTATCCCCGACCTAAAGGTCAGGGTATTACGCTCGACTATCTTAAAAGTCGAATTTTTGGGATTAAAAATCTCAACCTGAAGGTCGGGGTATTAAACCCCAACAAAATCTCTG
>JAHJQL010000006.1 GCA_018819065.1 Nanobdellota archaeon
GATCCAACTATGTTTATTATAGAATTAATGGTTGCCACATTCTTATTCGTCATGCTTGCCAAGAACAAGACAGAAGAAGATTGGAAGTGGCGGTGGGGAAAGGATTAAACTATTCTTTTTTATTAATAAATTTATCGATGAGAAGACTAAAAGAAATATTTTATTTTTTGAACATTTACAGATATTTGCTCCATTCTTCCTCATCTGTTCTATTATCCCATATTTTTACAAGATTTTTTTCAGCCAATAATAGCCAGCCAGATATTTGTTTCTTTGATTTTTTCATAGTAAAAAAAAACATCACAGATATTTATAATTTTCTTATTTTTCATAAAAAACCGAAAAAATCACGAGAGAAGTTATATTTTTATATTCCACGCTTTCTCTGCATATTCCTTAACAACCCTGTGCGTGTTGAAGTGTGCTGCGAGTGTTACTGCGTGCAGGCCTCGATTTGCCCATTCTTTCTCGTTATCATAATAGACCTTGATTACATCTTCCAAAGAATCGTATAGTCCCTGGGCGTCGTCCCAGTCATCCTTTCTCCTGTCAGGATTCGTCTTTGTTTGCTCCTGTCTTGGGCCAATCACCCAGCCAATATTTGGATCCATCTCTATTCCTTCAATGAACCACCCGTCATAAGTGCTCATGTTCAAGCCACCGTTGCACAGCACCTTCATGCCTGAAGTGCCTGATGCCTCCTGGGGCCTCAAAGGTGTGTTTAGCCAGATGTCTGCTCCTCCTATCAGCCTCTTTGCCATTGTTGCATTATACCTTGGGAGAAATGTTATTCTGACCTTGTGATCAATCTCCTTAGATTTCTTGATTATTTCCTGTATCCGTTCTTTTCCCTGGGTGTCATTTGGATGGGATTTTCCCGCAAACACTATTTGTATGTGACCATATTTTTCTGATATATTCATAAGCCTGTCAACATCTTTGAATATCAGATCTGGCCTTTTGTAATCAGTAAACCTCCTTGCCCAGACTATTGTCATGACGTCTTGGTCAAACCGGGCATCTGTATGGGTATTTATGTACCCTATGAGTTTTCTCTTCGCAAGGTCTTTTGCGTATGAAAACTCTTCTATTGGTATTTTCAGTGCTTTGTCAAGCATTCTTGGGTCTTTTTTCCAGCCTTCAATGTATTCATCAAAGAGATTTGACATCGGCTCAGAGGCCCAGTTCCTCACATGCACTCCGTTGGTCACATAGTTGATGTCTATTCCCTTGAATACATCCATCTCCCTGCACACCTCTGCATGTTTTCTTGAGACGGCAATGACTGACCTGCTAAGATTTGTTGCTAGCTTTGTCGTGTTGAACTGATATTCTCCTGCAAGCTTTCTTATGTGGATGGGAAGAAAATCCCCAACTATTGCTCCCACATCATCATATTCAAAAACGTCATGCCCTGCGCCAACAGGAGTGTGAGTGTTAAATACGCAAAGTTTTCTTACTTCTTCGTCGCTGTAACCATTTTCTGCTAAGAGTTCAAGGGTTGCAAAGCAGGCATGACCTTCATTTAGATGAAAAGTCTTAACAGAGTTGTATCCAAGGGCTCTTGCCAGTTTTACACTTCCTTGTCCGAGGATGTTTTCCTGGGGTATTCTTGTGTACCTGTTTGCATCGTAGAGATGCGATGTTATCAATCTGTCATCCTTATTGTTTTCTTCAAAGTTTGAATCAATCAAAAAGACCGGAACCTTAAATCCTGTCTGTCCATTCAGAACGTAGACTTCCGCTCCTACTTTGAGGTCTCTTCCTCTATGCTTGATTGTTATTGTCTTTGTTTTGCCCCTTTGGTTTTTGATTCTCGGAAGAGTCTTTTCAGGAGCCCAGTAAACCGGCTGTTCAATCTGCCAACCGTTCTCATCTATTACCTGCCTAAAGTATCCGCTGTTGCTTGCCTGTATGAATCCTGCTATTGGAACCTTTAGGTCAGCGCATGACTGCAATATATCTCCTGCAAGAACTTCTAATCCTCCGCTATAAGTTGGCAAATTCGATTCTAGAAATGCACCCATGCTCAAGTACATTATTTGAGGGTCATACTTTTTAGGGTCAAAATCCATTTGTTATCGCTCTAACTCTGTAAAAAAAAAATTCTCCCCTTCACTTCTTTCTTTTGAACTTATGAACACAACCAATATTTAACTTTTTCTATTGTTTAGTCAAGGACTTTAGTTTTAGGACAAAGTTTATATATTAGTTCATCTTAAGAATATAAGGTGATAAATATGATTTCTGGTAAAGAAAAAGAGCGTGAATTAATTATTAAATTGTCTAAAGAAAATAAAACTTGTCGA
>JAHJQL010000032.1 GCA_018819065.1 Nanobdellota archaeon
CAAGCTCTTTTTCAGTGAACAGGTGCAGCAATTCTTCACGGTTTTGTTTTATAAACTTTGATATCATGTTATTTTAACATACATACTTGTTATTTTAACATAAATAGTTGTTAATTTATAAATCTTTTCTTTTAATTTTTTAAGTCTTCTCTCTATTGTTCTTAGTGGAATTTTAATCACTTGAACTCGATGAATTCTAAAACAATGAAAAAATCGGAAACTTTATATATTAACTACACAATTTCATCATTATAAAAAAATGGGTGTTGTATGAAGTCGCGTACTGCAGTGAAAAAGAATAGACGCAATAATATCATCAGTATCATCTTAACACTTGTAGTTATTTCTATGTACTTATTTCCAAACTTTGCATCAGCAGTTCAGGTCTACATAACAACTGACAAGACAACATACGACCACACCGATGATGTAATAACATTCAATATGAGTGTAGACATCGCAGATGGAGAGTTAGTGCCAATACAAAACGTCACCCTTAAAATAAATGGCACATACAAGACATGCACCTTCTTGCCAAACGGCACATTTTTGACATCTTGCTCAAACCTGCAAATAATTTCTAAATATGTAGCACCGACAAGCTACGGATACGGATATGGATACGGCGTAGACATCGGTGGAGCAAACCAAACAACTTACTTTGGATATGGATATGGCTATGGTTACGCTACAGGAAGAACTGGATACTCAGGAGAAATAACATTCATAATCACTTGGAACATAACAGCAGATAGCGCACCAAACGGTGCATACACTGTAAAACTAGATGTCTATGCAGAGGATAATGGCGAATCATACACATACTCTTCTTCAGAAGCAAACTTTGGAATAAGCAAGGATGGCACACCGCCAAGCGTGACGATAAACTCACCGGCGAACAATGCGTGGATTAATGATGCAACACCAGAAATAAGCTTTACAATAACAGATAACAACGATACAACATTAGATTATACAATCTTTGTAGACGGAACCGCTAATGGTCAAACCGGAACAGCTACTAACGGCACTGCGGAGCTATTAAACCTTTCAACACTTTCACAAGGCGCAAGGACGATAATAGTTGAGGCAGCTGATGATGCTGGCAACAAAGCAAACTCAACACCATTAGTGATAAACATAGACACAGCAAACCCATCAGCAACGATAAACTCGCCAGCAAACAACACCTGGACAACTGATACAACACCAGAGATAAGCTTTACACTAACAGACAACCTAGACACAACTATTGACTACACGATCTTTGTCGATGGAACAGCAGGCCAAACCGGAACAGCTACTAACGGCACTGCGAAGCTATTAAACCTTTCAACACTTTCACAAGGCGCAAGAACGATAATAGTTGAGGCAGCTGATGAAGCAACTAACAAAGCAAACTCAACACCATTAGTGATAAACGTTGACACAGACGGATTATCATCAACTATTAACTCGCCAGCAAACAACACCTGGACAACAGATACAACACCAGAGATAAGCTTTACACTAACAGACAACCTAGACACAACTATTAACTACACAATATTTGTAGACGGAACCGCTAATGGTCAAACCGGAACAGCTACTAACGGCACTGCGAAGCTATTAAACCTTTCAACTCTTTCACAAGGCGCAAGGACGATAATAGTTGAGGCAGCTGATGAAGCTGGTAATAAGGTTAATTCAACTGCTAGAGTGATAAATGTTGATACTGCTAATCCTTCGGCGGTGATTAATTCGCCTGCTAACAATTCTTGGACTAGTGATACGACGCCTGAGATTAGTTTTACTTTGACTGATAACTTAGACACCGTGTTGAATTACACAATCTTCATCAATGAAACTGCGAATGTGACTGGAACGGATAGTAATGGAACTGCTAAGTTAGTAAACCTTTCAACGCTTACAGATGGTGTTTACTCTATAAAAGTTGAGGCAGCTGATGAAGCTGGTAATAAGGTTAATTCAACAGCTTTGGCTTTGAATGTTGACAATACACCGCCAGTAATTTCAGCGTTTACTTTGTCTGATAATACTCCAAGGAAGAATCAGGATGTGACTGGAACATGTACAGTCACTGATAACTCTGAGTCATTTGGTGGAAGTGTAACGACTAATATAACAGGCATTGATACGACAACTACTGGATCATCAAGAACTGCTACTTGTACAGCGACGGATTCGGCTGGAAATAATGTAACATCAACAGCGTCATACTCTGTCCATTCAGTATCTTCAGGTGGTGGTGGAACTTATACGCCTCCAAATCCACAGAAGGCAAGTGTGTGGACTAAGGTGTCACCTGAGAACCCTGTGACTATGAATGTGAACAACGCAGATATTGATGTTTTGGCAATAACATTAAATGTCAAAAACGAGTTAAGCAACGTAGAGATAAAGGTAGAGTTGCTACCAGGAAAACCAGCGTCAATACCAACTGCTCCAATAGGAAAAGTCTATGAGTACATGGAGATATCAACTAAGAACCTGAAGAATGATGACTTGGAAGGAACTGCAACGATAGAATTCAGAGTCAAGAAATCCTGGCTGACGCAAAACGGTGTTTCAAAGGAAAATGTGGTGCTGCAGAGATACACAACCAATTGGGATGATCTGCCAACAAGCGTACAACGTGAAGACTCAGAGTATGTTTACTTCACAGCGCAGACGCATGGCTTTAGCATTTTTGCGATTGGAACAAAGGAGCCAACAACAGTAACTCCGCCACCAGTGACGCCGCCAGCAGAGCCACCAGTAGTGACTCCTCCAGTTGTGCAGCCGCCAGCAGTGACTCCGCCAGCAGAACCGCCAGTGACTCCGCCAGCAGAGCCACCAGCTAAGACAGCAAGCAAGATTTGGATGTATTTGTTGCTTGTCTTAATAGTAGCAGCGATTGCTTTCTTCTACTTTAAGAAACCACCAAAGATAAAGGAAGAGCGCCTAAGAAGCCAAGGAGTTTTCACGCCACACCAGAATCATGAAAAACTAGATTCCTTCATGAAAAAAGAGTTAGAAGAAGGGCATTCAAAGGCAACAGTAAAAAAAGCGCTTTTAAAAGCTGGCTGGAAGAAAGAGTTGGTTGAAGAACACATGAAAAAGTTTTAATAATTTCATTTTTTTATTTCTTTTATACAAAAAATCAAAAAATATAAATATGCAAGTTAATAATAGTATTTTAGTATTTAAATAGTTTAAATCAGTAAAAGGGGTATTATTAAAATGAAAAAGATATTTTTTTATATGTTGGTATTGGCTTTGATCATTTCAGTAGTGTCTGCAGAAGAGATAAAGGTTAATCTAAATGAGAAATTCGAGTTAAAAGTTGGCCAAATAGCAGTAGTTGGAGGAACAGGTGTTAGTATTAATTATTATTCATACTTTAAGAATGAATGTCCAAGTTGTATGACTGCACAAGATTGTCCTCCTTGTGAAGATGGAGGAGTATCTATAATTGTTTCAACTGCTACAAACGAGACTCCTTCAAGTATAACTGCAGGTGGAAGAATGAATGTATATGATGTTGTAATTACTTTGCTTGAAGCGAAAGATGATAATTCTGCAGTGTTGTTTGTGACAAAGAAAGGTGCAGAAGTAGCGCCTCCTCAACCTGTCGTTGTTGTTACTCCTTCTCAGCCTGTTGCTGATGTTGTTCCTCAACCTGTCGTTGTTGTTACTCCTTCTCAGCCTGTTGCTGATGTTGTTCCTCAACCTGTCGTTGTTGTTACTCCTTCTCAGCCTGTTGCTGATGTTGTTCCTCAACCTGTCGTTGTTGTTACTCCTTCTCAGCCTGCTGCTGATGTTATTATTCCACCTCAAATAGTAACGCCGTCTATGCAGCAAGTGCCTATGTGTGACGCTATAGGGACTAGATCAGAAGGTTGGTATCTGAGTGGAGTACTGCTAAGATATGATGATTGTGCCTGTGAAGCTGTCTGCAAGGGAAGCGGGTATTATAGCTCTTGCACAGGAGAACTAATACAGAAATCAGATTGTCAAACTGATTCTTCTAGTGTCTCAACATTGTCAAGAGTAAATAATAAAGAGTCTGTTAAAGCGATGACGAATGAGAACATACTAGTCAAGGATGACAAGCTATACATATCAACGTCAAAAGGTGATAAAGAGATAAGGTATATGCCTGTTGATGCAACGCAAAAAGCTGTTCAGCTAAAGAAATTTGATGAAGTAAGTAATATACAGTTTAAGAAAGACAATGAAAAACTAGTTTATGAGATAACAGGCAAGAGGACGTCAAACTTTTTATGGATATTTCCAATTACTGTGGAAGAAACTGTCAAAATTGACGCTCAAACTAATCAGATAATCAAATAATTTTATCTTTTTTTATTTAAGTTTTTTAAAATGGACGAATTTGCAAGAGAAATATTTAGAGTAGCAATCATTAAGGAAAACGCGGCTTACAAATTATACACTGATTTATCTTTTAAAGTAAAAAGCCACGAAGCCAGATACCTGCTTTCAAGGATTGCAAAAGATGAATTGATGCATAAGGAAATATTTTCAAAGATGGATGTTTTGCTTCTAAAAAAATTAAATCCAGAAGAATTCACCAATCTCTCCCTGATAAAAAACAAATCTGTTATGTCTGTTGTTGACATAAATGATATTAATGAAGTGTTAGACTTTGCAATAAAAGAGGAACAAAAGGCTTTTGATGATTACAACATATTAGTCAAGCACTTGCCATTTGGAAAAGCAAGAGATGCAGTAAAAGAAATAGCCATTCAAGAAGCCAGACACAAGACTATTCTTCAAAAAATAAAACTAGAATTCAACGATGATAGTTAAAAACTTTTTCGAATGCAAAATAGATTTAACTGATTCTCTTCGAGATTTATAAAAAGATTAATATATCTTACTAAATATGTTCTCTTTATGAATGAGAAGATTTCTTTAATGAACAAGTTTTATATAATTGTATTTCTGGCAGGACTCATACTTTTTGTTCTTAATTCATTGAATTACTATAGTTTTAACATGGGTGGAGAGATATCTATTTTTGAAGAAAGTCTACACACCACCATGAACGGTTTTTTTCTCCAAGTCAAATTCACGGATGGCTTATGGTGGGGTTTTCATTTCTTTCCTTTTATAATATTTCTTTTTCCTTTCTACTACTTATTTGAATCTTCCTACACACTCATATTTCTTCAAGCAGTTTTTCTCGCTGTTGGAGCAATACCACTATTTAAACTGGCAAATTTAAAACTTCAATCAGAAAAATACGCGTTTATAGTATCAATAATATACTTATTATCCCCACTAATATTCTATTTAAACTTAGAAGAAGTCCACTCTCTTGTTTTTGTAATACCATTACTTTTATTTGCAATATTGTTTTTAGAAGAGGGTCGCATAAAATGGTTTATTACTTTCATAATATTATCTTTAATGATTGAAGAAACTGTTTTTTTAGTGGTAATACCATTCTCCATATATATAATGCTTAAGAAAAACAAAAAACTAGGCTTATCACTATTCCTATACTCAACAATTTTTTTTATAATAATATTATTCTTACTAATACCAGCCTTTAGAGAGAAAGGAAAATTTATAAATAATTTTACTGCAGATGAAAACCTTGACAAACAAGAATCCTACGTTTTTTTCTCAAGATTCTCATATCTTGGAAACACACCCGAAGAGATTGTAAAAAACCTGTTGTCAAAGCCTTACTTAATAAATGAGAATGTAGGTTTTGGTAAAATAGTTATATACTTTATAGATTACTTCAAGTTCTTCTTATTCATACCACTACTCAGCAGCTCAATCTTTGTGATTGTTCCTGCAATGTTTGTAAATGCTATAAGCATGGAAGGATTACAAAGATGTGTGTTTAGCCATCATCATTCAACTTTTATTCCAATACTATTCTATGGATTTATACTTGGATTGTTAAGAATAAAAAAGCACATTAATAAAAAGTTTAATTTGATAATGAAACTGTTCTTGTTCTTTTCAATCTTGTTATTCATCAACTTCACCCTCAGACCAATATTTTTAAATGAACGCCCGAATGTTTATGGTTGTGATATTAGAGGGCAAGACTTTAGTGTTGCACATTTAGAGAAATTTTCTGATTATAAAAAACTGCATGCTTTTATAGATAGAATTCCCAAAGGTAGTACAGTTAAATCTTCTCTGACTTTCACGCCGTACTTTGTAAAAGAGAACGGCGGATGGTTTCATCAATCTAAAGACTGGACTTGGAGTAGTGATTATATATTCTTTGATAAGAGGGATCTTGAGTTCACACCATCTAATTACTCAACAAGAAAATATATTGATGTTGAAGAACTTTTTGACAGGATAAAAGAGAGCGGTTATAAATTGGAGTTACAAACATCAACAGCTTTTGTTTTTAAAAGTTCTTCAAGGCCATTTGATAACAATTAATTTCTCCAAATCCTTCTTAGGCAAGGCAACTCCTTTTCTCTCAAGCTCCAAGTAAGCCTCAGTGCTCTCTAAACCATCTTCAATTAAGCTTGCAACGCTATAAGTCAAGCAGTCACTCATTGCGCGGCTAAGGTATATTCCTCTTCCACTGCCTTTTCTAGAAGGCATACCATCTGTTGAGAAAGGCAAAGGAATTGACTCAGGATTAAACGTTCCCTTGTTTTCTATAACTATGTTGTATGATTTTGGAATAACAAATATCTCATCAATCTTAGTTGGGCCTTTTATTCCGTGTTTGTTATTTTCTCTTTTCGCGTTTTCAAACATTTCATCGATTGCGATGATGAAGTAATCGACTCGTTGAGGATCAAAGCTAAAATCCTTAATCAGCTTAGACTGCACGTATTTTACTATAGACTCTTTATCACTATATATATCTGGCAAAAGATTGTTATAAGTTGCATTTATTATAGGTATTTTCATATATTAATGGAATAAAACAGATTATATAAATATTTTCATTAAGAAATAGTAAAATGCTGTTGATGATGAAAATCCTTCAGTTTTTCTTGCATTAATATTATTAATCTGTATAGCAATCTCGTTTTAGAAAACTTTAAATATTAACAACTATTAACACTTGTTAATATGAAAGCTTTACTAGACATCCCACAAGAGGTGAACCAGACCTTGAACATAATAAAAGCCCAGCACAACCTCAAAAACAAGGTTGAAGCCATAAGCTTAGTTGTAAACACATACAAAGAGCAGTTCATGGAGCCAGAATTAAGACCTGAATTTGTGAAAAAAATACTAAAAAGCGACAACAAAAAAGGAGTAAGGTTCAAATCTATTGAGGAGTTAAGAAAAAGAATTGAACAAGAATGAATTATGATATACATCCAGATTTGTACAAGATTCTTGTAAAACTCTCAAAAAAAGACCTATTCAGTTGTTCCCTGAACCAAAATAGTGACTTTACGCTTCCTGTTATGATCAAGCTCAACAACCATTATCTCCTGCCAAGAACCTTTAAGTAGTTTTCCATCCTTAACAATCATAGTTACAGAATGAGAAAGAATGAGTGCTTGTGCGTGAGCATGGCCGTTCACACATTCATGACATATACCGTTCTTGTCAGGCTCACACAAGTGTGTATCTCTAGTGCCTTTTGGGTTTCTTGCATCTCTTACATCATTGTGCTTGTACTCTTCGTCCGGATGAGCGAAGCGGTCAAGAATCCGTTTCAAATCATGATCGTAATCCAGGCTTTCATGGCCAATAAGGTTTTTCTCATCCTCATTAACCCAAACTCTAAAAGTCGTGTGGTGAGTCTGGACAACTACAGAGCCATTAATCACACCAGATTCCCTGATAAAATCTTCAACCTCTTTAGTAATCGTGATAAATTGCAGTCTCTTCTTAGTGTTAAATTTCAAGGTTTTAGTAACGGCCTTATATCCCATGTCAACCAGCTCTTTTTTTTAGCAGAAAAGAAAAGATAAGCGGATTATTTAAAAAATTTTTGGTTGAAAACTAGTCAAGTACATAAGTAATGGGACAAGTTGAGTTTAAAAAGATGGTTGTCTAAAAATTGTTCTATGGCTTCTTGCATATCTTCTATTTTTTTGTAATGTGTTGAATTTGTAACGTTTGCACGAGTTATTTTCCAGCAAA
>JAHJQL010000033.1 GCA_018819065.1 Nanobdellota archaeon
ACAGGAGGATTAGCAAATAGCACAGGATACAACACAGTAGATGTTGTTGACAATTACGTTAGAAATCAACAAGACATACATCAAACTTCCTTAGAAGCTTTCACAGGAAGCTCCACACTTTAGTGTGGAGAGGAGGTCACTACTCTTGAAACAGAGGTGCTCTATCCATTTTCTAAGAACTACGGAAAGCTTATTTCTAAAGAAAAATTTGAAGATATGTATACCTCTTCTGTAGATGCTCTCAACAACTCTTCTGACGATAATAAGGCGCGTTACGGAGTGCAAGCCTATACTTTACTCAAACAAGGGTCAGAGTTAGGTGTTGATTCTCTCCATACTCTTCATGAGATGATAGATTTGTACGAGTTTATTCCTCATATAACTAAAAAAGATAACATTCTTGCTTCAGAGCTCTTTTTCAATGTAAAAGATAGGATTAATCATCTCTCTTCATCTCATCCTTCTTATGCACAAACATTGGCTTCTAATCTGGGTATGAAGTGTTCTAAATTAAAACATTATGAACGTGCTCAAGAGCTTTTTGTCATGGCAAAAGATGAGTATTTGTTGCTGATTTTTTTGCCAAGATGTTTTTTTGCGTTGTACTCAATGAATCCATAGTCAAACGTTGCGTTGTGTGCAATTATAGTTGTGCTTCCAAGAAATTCTAAAAAATCAGGGAGCGCTTCTTTTATCGTTGGAGAATTCTTTACCATTTCATTTGTTATGCCTGTAAGTCTTGTTATGAATCTTGGAATTGGCTCTTTTGGATTTATTAATGTGTGGAACTCATCAACAATTTTGTCATCTTTTATTTTTACCGCTGCAATCTCTGTGATGTTGTGCATGTATTTTGAGAGTCCTGTTGTTTCAATATCTAAAACTATGTATTCATCTCTATTCATCTGATAACTGGATTTTTTCATCTCTTTAATAAATTTTTTCTTTATGCTGAAAAGACAAGGCTAGGAACAGTACTTTTTAGTGTTGGATACAGCCTCATCTTTTGGCGTCCTTATGATTGCAGTGGGGAAGTAAATTTGGAGTCCATCAATCAGGGGAGCAATCAAGAAAAACAATATAGATTGTTTGGTGTTTATTTATTTAATTTCAATAGATTTCTAAATCCTGGAGTCCATTCATCAGTTATCATAAGTACAGAATCAATTGTTCTTATTACATAAGGAAATTCTTTTTTTAAGTTTTCAATAATCTCATAATATTCTTGATAGCTGCTAACAACAAGTTCTGGTTCAATCTGCCAAATGTTTCTGATAAAATAATGAATGTTTGGGATATTCGACATGTATTCAAGCAGTCTCTTTTCATCTTCTTTTGTATATTTGTCTAACGTAATTATTGCTTTGTAAAGTTCTAACCCTAGTTTATTTAGATCAATTCCCACCCTGTATTGTATTATTATTCCTTTTTGCTCCAATTTTTTTAGTTTGCCTCTCACTATTGTTGCGGTTGAATCAACTTTATTTGCTAATTCATTAATTGGGATTCTTGCGTTATTTACTACTTCTCCTAAAATTGCATAATCCAATTCATCAAGCTTATTATGTACAATTTCTCCTGCGAATATGGTTGGTGGAACTATTTCATCAGTGAAGTACATTTTAGAGTATTGTTTTACATCTACTAGAATTCCTCCTTCCTCTTTTACTATGATTTTGTTAAATTCTGAAATTAATTCATTTTTAAGGTCAAAGAATTCGTAATCTGATTTTGCAAAAACTCCAAAAATCAAATCCCATGTACCAGTACATTCCCCCATCCAATATACTATTCCTGAGGATTTTAAATAAGTGAATAATCTCTGATTTTCTTCAGGGATGTTTCTAAGCTTTAAATATATTTTATAAATCTTATAGCCCATTTTATGAGGATTAAAAGCAGCATTAAAGCTTGTAATGATGCCTTTTCTGACTATTTGATTTATCCTATATTCTACTGCTTGTCTGGATTTCATAACTATTTTAGCCAGTTTTGTAGTTGGAATCCTGCAGTTTTTATCTAATTCTGCTAGTATTTTCCTATCAGTTTTGTCTAGCTTAATTTTGGTTATTTCTACCACATATTAGCATATATTATAATTACTATATAAATTTTATCATTTTTGCTCAAAAACTGAAAGAAACTTTGTTATATAAGTATATCTACTTAATAGTAACAACAATTAAAGGGTGAGGCTAAATGTCAAAACAAAACTTAGAAAAAATATTACCATTAAAGTTTCCCGGAAAAGTAGCTAAAGGATGGAAGAATTCAGTTAAAGGGTGGTATGTTGAAAACGCAACATCAGGATTATACACTTTAGATATTGAGCATATAGCTGATAGTGTAGTTAAACAACACAATGATCCAAATAGTGAAGAGAATGTAGCTTCAAAATACAGAAAAGACTTATGTCCACACAAGTGTCCTTTTTGCTTTAATGAGGAGAACGAAGTGTATTCACAAGAAAAAACATATTCTAAAGGAAAAAAGAAGCTAAACCAAATGATGACACTTAAAGATACAATGAAAGTAATTGACCAGGCTATTGATATAGCAAGATCTGAAGGTCATGAATTTAATAGTGTCAAGTTCCTTGGACCTGGAGAGCTGACAATAAACCCCCAACTCTTTGATGTAATTGAGGAATATCAGAAAAGAAATATACATCTAGGAATATTCACCAAAGGAGCTGTTTTAGGAAGAGATGAATTTGCGCAGAAATATCATGGGATGACAGCAAAGGAATTGACAGATAAACTAGCTAGTTATGAAAATATATCATTGATATTTTCATTCCAATCATTTGATGACACAAAACAAGATAGCATGGTAACAACAAAAGAAGGGGATGTTTTGCAAGGAATTCAAAATTACTCAGAAATAAGAGAGAAAGCAATTGAAAACCTACTTAATTCAGAATTTTACAAAGATGGAATTACAGATAGGATTTGTATGATAAACGCTCCTATAATGCCTGAAAATATTGATGAATCATTTGAAATATATAAATTCTTCACAGAAAGAGGAACACAAGTAATAATGACTCCTTCAATGGTAAGCGGAAAAGGATGCGTACAAGTGCAAAAACAAGATGAAGAATTTAACAACAAACTAGTGGATCTATACGCAAGGATTTATGCGTATAACGTAGAGAAAGGGATACAAACAGAAGAGCAGATTGAGAGAGAAGGAATAGCATCTTATGTAGGCGCAGCACCATGCAATCAGGCTTCAATAGGGTTATATGTTAGGGCAAATGGGCTTGTACAGATGTGTCCGGGAAGATTTGATGAAGAGACTATATTTGCAAATGTACAAGATAAACCACTAAAGGAGATATGGGATCAATCACCAAATAAGAGAAGAGGTTTTGACGACCCACATAACCTAATCAATAACAGATGCCCTGCAAAAGACGGCAGAGCATTTACAGAAGGATTTTATGAAAAAGTGATGCAGAGATATAAAGAACTAACTAAAAAATAATTTTTTCTTTTTTCTTAACTTGCAAAAAATAAGATTGTTTTGTAATCATTTTTTAATAGTAATATTTATATAGTATTTATTTATGCTTTAAATGAAAGGGGATAAAATAATTTAAGTATATTATTAACAAAATATTCATTTGTTAATTTATGTTGGGATAATGATAAAGATAATAGATTGTGGAAGCCAGTTAACGCAAAACATTGCAAGGAGGATTAGAGAGCTTGGTGTGTTTAGTGAAATAGTTCCTTACCACACAAAAACAATCGATATTCTATCAAAAAATCTAGAAGGAATAATAATATCAGGAGGACAATTCAGTGTTTATGATAAGAACGCTCCAATCTATGAAAAGAAAGTCTTGGAAAGCAAAGTTCCAATCCTTGGCATCTGCTACGGCCAACAATCAATCGCTTACTTACTGGGTGGAAAAGTAGTTTCTTCAGAGAATAGAGAATATGGCGAGACAATAGTAAAACGAATCAAACCAAGTAAACTCTTCAAGAATCTGCCAAGCGTTGAATTCAAGGTTTACATGAGCCATGGAGATATAGTAAAAAATCCACCAAAAGGCTTTGAAATCATAGCATTATCACAAAACAACCAAGTAGCTGCGATGCAGAAAGGAAATATCTACGCAGTACAGTTTCACCCTGAAGTAGATCACACAGAAAATGGCCGAAAGATATTAGAGAACTTTGTAGATATATGCGGTGCAAAAAAGGATTGGGATCCAACAAAGGATTATGATAGAATAATTGCGGAAGCAAGTAAGAAAATAAAAGGAAAAATTGGTATTGGAGGGATAAGCGGTGGAGTTGATTCATCAGTAGTTTCTGTCTTAATAAATAAATTGGCTGGAAAGAATTATCATCCGATATTCGTCGATAATGGTTTGCTGAGAAAAGATGAGGCAAAACAAGTTATGGAATCTCTTAAACCATTTAACCTTGATGTTCACTACATCGATGCAGGCGAGCGGTTCCTCTCAAAACTAAAAGGTGTAGTTGATCCTGATGAGAAGAGAAGGATAATAGGTCACGAGTTCATAAATGTCTTTAGCGAGATTGCAAAGAATATAGGTGGAGTGAAATATCTAGTCCAAGGAACGTTATACCCTGATGTGATTGAAAGTGTTCCAGTATATGGATCTTCATCAAAGATTAAGAGACATCACAACGTTGGAGGATTGCCAGAGAACATGGAATTAGAACTTGTTGAGCCTTTTAGGAATATGTTCAAGGATGAGGTGAGAAGACTTGCTGAAAGCAAGCTTGGCATGCCAAAAGAAATAGTGTGGAGACACCCATTTCCAGGACCTGGGCTTGCAGTACGAATAATAGGAGAAGTAACACCTGAAAAACTATCAATTCTTAGAGAAGCAGACGCCATATTCATAGAAGAACTGAAGAATAGAAATATTTATTATGATGTCAGCCAAGCATTTGCAGTGCTTACAGATTCACAGTCAGTCGGTGTGATGGGTGATGAAGGAACATACGAGGGAATAATTGGTCTTCGCGCTGTAACAACAAATGATTTCATGACATCAGACTGGTACAACTTTAAGAAGAAAGATTTGACTGCAATTGCAAACAGGATAATAAACAATGTAAAAGGCGTTAATAGGGTGGTTTATGATATCAGCCAAAAACCTCCTGCAACGATAGAATGGGAATAAGGAAAGAATGAAAAATGCATAAAATAGAATTACCAAAAGACAAATTCTTTGAAAAAGTATCCGCGCAAGGCTTTGCCTTGACATTTGATGATGTAAGATTAAAGACCGGATATTCATCAGTGATGCCTGATGATGTCTCGCTAGAATCAAAGTTTTCAAGAAACATTCCTTTAAAGATACCAATAGTAAGCGCTGCAATGGACACTGTTACTGAGCACAAGCTGGCAATTGAAATAGCAAAGCTAGGAGGACTTGGAATAATACATAAGAACCTAACGCCTGAAGAACAATCGTTTGAAGTTTCAAAAGTAAAATTCTACCTTAACGGTTTGATAAACAAGCCAAAGTTTGTTCATGAAGATGACACTGTTGAAAGCATCATTAACAGAATTAAAGACAAAAAGTACAAATTTCGTTCATTTCTTGTGCTTAATAATGATAAAAAACTAGTTGGTTTGCTTACAGGTAATGACTTTGAATTCTGCGATAACTATAATCTCAAAGCAAGTGAGATAATGACTACAGAACTGATAACTGCAAAGGTAGGAACCACACTTGATGAAGCATATGAAATAATGAAGAAAGAGAAGAAGAAAATGTTGCCTTTGGTAAATAATGAAGGTAGGCTTTGTGGCCTCTACGTATTCTCTGATTTGAAAAGAATAAAGTCAGGAACCTCTCCAATGTACAACGTTGATAAGAATGGGCAACTCAGAGTTGGTGCAGCAGTAGGAGTTGGTGATGACGCATTTGCAAGGCTTGAAAAACTTGTTAGTCAAGGAGTGGATGTTGTAGTAATAGACACAGCACACGGAGATTCAAAATTAGTTATTGAAACATTAAAAGAGATTAAGAAACAATACAGTTCCATTGATGTTGTGGTTGGAAATATATCTGAGTCTGAATCTGCAAAGAGATTAATAGATGCTGGTGCTGATGGAATAAAAATTGGACAAGGACCAGGCTCAATATGTACAACCAGAATCATTGCAGGCATAGGTTCACCGCAAGTAACAGCTGTTTATAATTGTTCTAAAATAGCAGATAAAACAGGTGTTCCTGTTTGTGCTGATGGAGGAATAAGATACCCTGGAGATGTACCAATAGCTATAGGTGCAGGTGCACACTCAGTCATGATGGGTGGAGTAATAGCAGGAACAGACGAGTCGCCAGGAGAAACAATTTTTTTTAAGGGGCGGCAGTGGAAGGAATACAGAGGAATGGGTTCGCTTGGAGCAATGGAAAAAAACAAAGGATCAAGAGAACGATACAATCAAAAGGAAACTGGCAAAAGCGAATTAATACCTGAAGGAGTTGAAGGACTGGTTCCTTACAAAGGAAAACTAAGTGATGTGATATTTAACTTTGTAGGTGGGCTAAAGAGAGGAATGGGATACGTTGGAGCAAGAAGCATTGATGAATTAAGAGAAAAAGCAGACTTTCACATGATAACAGCATCAGGTCAAAAAGAATCACATCCACATGATTTAGAAGTAATAAAAGAAGCGCCAAACTATGCGCCACCAACAAAGCGAGAGGAATAAAAATGAGCCTTAAAAAACTAACAAAAGATGTAAAGACAATAGCAATCGTTTGCAACCAATGGGGAGACACCGGCAAAGGAAAATTCTCAGATTATTTTGCATCAGAATGGGCTGATGTTATCGCCAGAGGAACAGGTGGAAATAATGCAGGACATACAGTAGTTGTCAATGGCAAAGAAAGAATATTTCATCTTCTTCCAGCAGGAATAGTATATGATGGAGCAGGAAAAATAAACATTCTTGGAAATGGAATGGTCATAGACCTTGAAGCACTTGTAAAAGAGATAGCTCAACTCAAAGGAGATAATATGACTTGCGATAATCTGATGATAAGCGAAGATGCACACGTCATAATGCCCTACCACGTCAAAAGAGACTTAAACGTAAACGCATCGCTTAAAAGCGGCGGCATAGGATCAACTGGAAGAGGCATAGGTCCAACATATGCAGACAAGATAGCAAGAAGAGGCATAATGATAAAAGACTTGTTCTCAGAAGATGTACTGTTTAAAAAGATGAAAAAAGCAATAGACTTCTACCAAGACGCGCCTGTATCAATCTCAGATGTGATTGAAGAATTAAAGCCGTTAGCTAAACAAATAAAGCCTCATGTTAGAGATACAATCAAAGAGATGCACGGATTCTTAAAACAAGGCAAAAAAGTGTTGCTAGAAGGCGCACAAGGATTATTGCTGAGCATAGAATATGGAACTTATCCTTATGTCACATCATCAGACTGCTCAATAAACGGGACAGCTGCAGGCGTAGGGATATCAGCAGGCGCAGTCGACTTAACACTAGGAGTTGTTAAGTTTCCATACATGACAAGAGTTGGCGGAGGACCATTCCCAACAGAACTTGGAGGGCCTGACTCAGAGAGATACTGTTCAGAAGGACTCGCCCACAACTTAGAATTCGAGCTCAAAGAATATGAGATACCATATGAAGAACACAATGGAAAGCTAGTATATGATCATCATGACAAGAGAATCTTTGAGCTAATCAACTGCAACCTGTCATTCTATAAAGGAATAGGCGTTCGACTTGCAGGCTATGAATACGGTGCAACAACCGGCAGGCCCAGACGAACAGGGTGGACAGACCTAGTAGCATTAAAATACGCGGTGAACATAAACGGACCAAACCTGATACTAACAAAGCCAGACGTCTTTACAGGTGCAAGAGAGTTCAAGCTAGGAATAGAATATGAAGGTTTAGAAGAATTCACAAGAGACTCTCAAAAACTATACAAGACAAAAGTTAATTACAAAAAATTCGAAGGATTTGATCAAAACATCGCAGGCATTCAGCAATACTACAAGCTACCAGACAGCCTAAGAGACGCAATTGCGTACATGGAAGAGTTCACAGGTGGAAATGTAAGACTAATATCAACCGGACCAGAAGCGAAAAACACAATTGTAAAGTAAAATGACTCGAGGAATAAACCCAATATACTCTGGCAAGAGAAAAGACTTCAACTGGGCAGGGTTTGGTTCAGGGAAAGGAACAAACATCCGTGAATGTGCAAAATTGATGAAGCCATCATTAATATTCTCAGACAGACCTGAGGCGGAGTTGTTAACTCTAGAAGAATTAGCAGGAGTGCCAAAAATTGTTCTTGACGGGTTTAAAGCATGTGGCAGCTGGAAGAAAGCTGTTGGAAAGCCAGAGGTAGAAAAAGAATACAAAAAGAAAAGCTTTGACTACAACTTCCAAATACTACAAGTTTTTAAAGAATTCGAAGACACTGAAGGGATATCAATAGACTTAATAGTTCTTGGCGGATACATGAGGCTTCTTGGAAGCCCAATACTAAACGCCTACAAAGACAAGATAATAAACGTCCACCCAGCAGACCTGTCAATATTAAGCGAAAAGCACAAGAGATTATACATCGGTGAGGATGCAGTAAAAGACGCGATTTTAGCAGGTAAAAATAACACGCGGTCATCTGTAATAATCGTTGATGAAAAAACTGACCACGGAGAAATACTCGTACAAGGACCAAGCCTTGAAAACTATCGCTTTCTTCATAAACCAATGACTCTTGAACAGTACTCTTTAGAGCATCAACAAGCGCAAAAAGAAGTTAGTGACTGGCCAGCATTGACAACTGCGTTGGATATGATAGCAGATTCAAGGCTTGCTTTAGGAAAAAACAAATATTTTTTCAATGAGTGGAGACGAGTGTATCTGGATGGAAAACCTTTAGGATATCAAGGATACCAATTATTGGAGGATGAAAAATGAGCGGATTAGAAGCGTTAGCAGAAATGGAGTACCCTGGAAGGGTTATAATAATAGGAAAAAGCACTGAAAACCACGACGTAGTATTATACGCGGTTACTGGCAGAAGCACATCAAGTCAGGAAAGAACGATTAAAATGGATGAAGGTATGGAAAGATTTGAAGTACAACCTTTTAAGGAAGCTAAGATAACAGATGAACAACGAGCACTCTTAGAATACCCTGCAATCATGGTTAAGAATTTTCGTTCAGGAATAGTTGTTAGCAACGGAAAACAAACAACAGACTTTGTGAAGAGAAAACACAATAAGAAGTTTTTATTCTTTGGGCAGAATAATGCAGTCCAAGTGTTAGAACGTGCTCTTAAGAACTGGAGCTATGAACCTGATGAGCCAAACTACACTCCAAGAATAAGCGGTTGCATACTGCCAGGAAGTGCTGCACTATCAATAATAAAACGTTCATGGGATATGAAGCCAGAAAAACACTATTTTGAAGTTCCGCTTGTAAATGGTAAGGGAAAAATGATTGCAACCTATACAGGTGTAAATGTTAATCCTCTACCTTCATTTCAAGGAGAGCCAATAAATGTTAACATCCAATGGTTTACAGCCCGTGACGCTGTTGAAGCAATGTATGAAGCACTAGCTCCAAAAGAAGGAAAACCAGACTTTAGAGTTGCAGTTGCAGGAATATATATAAATAGGAACCAGAAATTCTACGATGTGAATGCTCATGTCAAAAACAGACATGAAGTTAGGAGGAAGTAAAATTGGAACGAGGAACTGATATCACAAATTTTAAACGAGTTTATCGCGAAAGAAACGTTGGAGATTTTCCATTAAATCTAACTTTAAGATTAAGAAAACAAGATGACAAAAAATATGGTGAAAATCCATCGCAACACTGCGCAGTCTACAAGATTGATGAAATAAACAATGAGTATGCTGGTGTTTTGCCACGTATGTTAAACATTAATTATGCTCGAACAGATGATGAAGGCAAAGGCGGATTATCACTGACAAACGAGATGGACATAGCAAGAGCAATGGATGTCTTAAAATTCTTTGATGAACCAGCAGTTGTAATAATGAAACATAACATTGTTTCTGGCTTTGCAAAACAAGTAGATTCAAATCAAACATTAGCAGACCTTTTTAGACTGGCAAGAGATGCTGATTTAAGAAGCAATTTTGGCGGAACAGCAGTATTTAACAGACACCTAGATATGAAAACTGCAGAGGCGTTATATGAACTAAAAGGTAAAAACCCTTTCTTTGTTGATGTATTAGCAGCAATTAATTATAATGAATTAGTTTTAGATTATGTGCAGTCTCAATCAAAGAGTGTTCGAATAGCACAGATATCATCACCATATGCAATTCCAAAATTTACTGGAGACAGCACTTATAACTTGTTGTCATTTAAAGAGATGCCAACAGGAAGAGTTGGTGTTCAAGACTTGTACCTAACTTCGATTAAGAGCAGTGAGGATCTTATCATGCGTCCAATGGTTGTGGATAAGAAAGGAGAGCATTACATCAGAAGAGGAGCTGATAAAAGAGAGCTTGATGATCTCTTGACTTCATGGTACATAAACGTTGCAGGCGCAAGGAGCAACGGAGTTGTCTTTGTAAAAAATGGGGTGTCTGTTGCAATCGGCTCAGGACAAGTTGAGAGAGTTGGGGCAATTGAGCAAGCAATAGTCAAGGGAGTGCAAAAATACATGGATAAGAAAGGTTTTAAATATGATTCATTGAAAGGAATTGGTGATAACGATCTATTTATGCGTGAAGCGTTCGAAGGAGCTGTCTGCTCATCAGATGCATTTTTTCCATTTGCCGACTCCATAGAACTGCTTGCAAGAGCTGGTGTTACTGCAGTTGTACAACCATATGGCTCGGTAAACGACGGAGCTGTAATTGATGCAGCAAATAATTACCTGATAGCAATGCCTGCAACGCTTGAGCGAGCTTTTGGACACTTCTAGAATATTTTTTTCTTTTTAGAAACTTTTTTATAGTAGTTTTGATATGGTATTTAGTGAGGAGAGTGTTTTTTTTTATGAAAAAGTTTTTGTTTGAGTTGTTAGTCATCTTTGTTTTGTTGTTATCTTTAGGTCTGGAGTTGCCTTCTCAAAGTGTTGATAATTCTTCTTTGGTTGGTTCTGCTTCTCATTTCGAGCCAATGAATGATTCTTTTGACGCCGTTCAAAGCAGAGCAACGAGCACAGATGATTTGAGTCGTTTAAAAGAAGATTATGTAAACTATTTCTCAATTACAGAACGTGTAGATCTTCCTGATAAGTTTAAGATGGTTTATCCTTTTGCAAATGTGTCAGACGTAGAACGACTAAAATATGAGGGTTACATTGTGAAGTTTAAGAAAGACCCTGTTATTGAATACAAAACTAATCTTGAAAACCTGTTGGTACAGCAAAAATATGTGGGCAAGGCTGTTTCTGTATTTAGTGTGCAAGAAATAAATCAGATAGATTCACAAGTAAGGTCTTACAGGGCAGCAATAGATGCAGAGCATGAAGCTGCAAAAACGGACATTAAAAATAGATTAAATGCCCCTTTCATAACTGACAAAATCAAGGGGGAATACAAAAATACTTTCAACGGCATTGCTCTTGACATTTCTGATCAGGAAGCTGAAAAACTTAAAACATCGCCATACGTGCAGGAAGTCTATCCTAATTATGAGGTGAAAGCACTGCTTATGGATTCTGTGCCGCTGATAGGCGCGACAGACGTGTGGAAGTTGAACGCGAGCGGCCAGCCATGTATAACATATGGCGGCTCTGGCGAGTGCCTTACAGGAAAAAATGTTACAATAGCAATAATTGACACGGGAGTTGACTACACACATACTGATCTGGGTGGATGTTTTGGTACAGGCTGCAAAGTAGCAGGCGGCTACGACTTTGTCAACAATGACAATGATCCAATGGACGACCATGGACATGGAACACATGTCGCAGCAACAGCAGCAGGCAATGGAACATTAAAAGGCGTCGCACCAGATGCAACAATCTACGCATACAAAGTTCTTAGTGCAAGTGGAAGTGGTGATTCCAGCGGTATTATTGCCGCTATAGAGCGTTCTGTTGACCCTAACAATGATAGTGATTTCTCAGATCACCTTGATATAATTTCCATGAGCTTAGGAGGGCCTGGAACGCCTGATGATCCTATGAGTACTGCAGTTGATAATGCAGTCAATAATGGCGTTGTTGCTGTTATTGCAGCTGGAAATTCTGGTCCTTCTCAACAAACAATTGGGAGTCCTGGAACAGCGAGAAAAGCAATAACTGTTGGTGCAACGGATAAGTATGATAATATAATATATTTTAGTTCGCGTGGACCGGTTGTTTGGAACAATAGTTTTTTGATAAAGCCAGATGTTGTGGCTCCCGGCGTAGGTATTTGTGCAGCAGAATATGATAACTGGTTAAGTGAGCGTAGGTGCTTAGATGATAATCATATTGCAATCTCTGGAACTTCTATGGCAACTCCGCATGTTGCCGGTGTTGCCGCTTTGATAAGACAGGCTCATCCGGACTGGGTTCCTGATGAGATAAAAGCAATTTTAAAAAATTCTGCAAAAGACCTGAGTTATGAAATTTTTGCACAGGGTTATGGAAGAGTAAACGCAACTAAGATTGTGACTGCTCAAAATGCACCACCTATAGCAGAAGTCAAAACTTCCGGTTTGTTTAACAAGTCAATCGACATAATTGGAACTGCGAATGGAAGAGCATTTGAGTATTTTGAGGTTTATTATGGTGTTGCTACTTCAAACAATTGGAATATGATTTGCAATGGAATCATTCAGGTAAATGATGGGGTATTATGTTCACAGTTTGATGTAAATAGGGTGGTTGATGGTGAATATCAGTTTAGGTTGGTTGTCTATGGGACAGATGGGCAGAAAACTGAGGATAGAAACATATTCAAAATAGAATTTAACAAAATAAGAAAACCACAAGACAAAGATGTATATCGACTAGGTGATATTATTGCGTTCAACGGAACAATTTCAGGAAACAACTTAATTAATTACTCTGTTGAGTTCAAACCAAGAGATGGAAACCAATGGATGAGCAATGGTATTGTGTTGGTTAACGGGGGCACCAATTATATCTTTGACAACATCTTCGCTTTTTGGAATACAAACGGTCTTGATGAAGGAATATATGATCTGAGAATAAAAATTAATTATGCGCATGGAGTTGCTGAAAAATATATTAATAATGTTTATTTAGACTCAACGATAAAAATTGGGTGGCCTGTAACTTTATCACCTTACTATAATAGCCATTTTTCTTTATATGCAACTGTTTCAGACTTGAATGGTGATGGAACAAAGGAGGTCGTTGCGATAGCAGCGACAGACAGAATTGATAATAGCTGTACGGATCGGTGTAACCCCCATTTAATTACATCCGTCTATGTGTTTGACTCTAACGGAAATTTGCTTTCCGGATGGCCAAAAAATCTTCCTTATCATGGCTATTCCATATCAGAACCAGCAATTGCTGATTTGGATAATGACGGAAAAAACGAGATAATAATTGTAGGAAATCCAAATTTTGATGATCCGAACTGGCCTGATTCATTTGTTCAGATATTTCGTAGTGACGGAACCCAATTCAGTGGCTGGCCACGTTATATAAAATCTACAAGCCATTCGTACGGTATAACACTATCTGTTGGTGATGTAGATAACAATGGTAATCTAGAAATTGTTGTTGGCTCTGGCGGGACGTTTGGTAGCTCACAACATTGTAGTTCAAATGCAGAATGTGGCTATAATGGCCAATGTATGAATACGCGTTGCGTCTATCTTTATTCTGACATAAATGTATTTAACAGCGATGGGTCTTATTTAAATGGATGGCCTGTTTTCCTACCAGACTTTTTTAAACCGTACAGTACCCCCGTCATAGTTAACTTAGATAATAATCCTGACAAGGAAATTGTTGTATGTTCTATTCATGCTTTTCAACCCAATACTTATGGTAGTCGTGTCTATGCCTTCAAACATAATGGCACTCTTATTTCTGGATTTCCGTATTCTAATACGTTTAGATGGTGCTTTACAAACGCTGCCGGTGACATAAATAATGATGGCCTTGCTGAGATAATCACACAATTTGGAATAATAAATAGCACTGGAGACCTGTTGCAATGGAACAATCCTAGTGTTAATATGTACTCTGTTGCTGTTGGAAACGTTAATAATGACCCATACTTAGAAATAGCCTACGGCGATGTTTCCGGAGAAGCGTTTTTAGTGGACTACAATGGAAATAACTTAATTGGATGGCCTCTGAAAAAGACGTACTTATTTGCAGACGGAACGCCTCTGATTGCTGACATTATTGATGATGAAAAAAAAGAGATTATAGTTCCGTGGTGGTCTTACAATGCAAATATCGAGACAGGCTTGCATGTGTATAATTTGAACGGTACTTATGCTAGAGGATTTCCTAAGCTTGTTGGAATAACTTCTATAACTTCCTCTATTGTTGACGATATTGATAATGACGGGTACCTGGAACTTATTGGTTCCTCACGCCAGGATACAATTGCAAAAGAACAAAAAATATTTGTTTGGGACTTAGACAAACAAAATAACAACAGAATTGATTGGCCTATGTTCCAGCATGACACGCAACATACAGGTTTCTATACAAACAATATTATTGACATCATAAACCCTGTGGTTGCATCCTCTTCATCAGTTTCTGGTAGTATTGTGACGTTGACAGCTACTGCTACTGACAATGTTGGGGTGAGTGAAGTGAAGATTTACACTGCGAGGGGCTATCCTCAGGGTCATGATCCTTACGTGCTTGTTAAGACTTGCACATCATCACCTTGCTTGTATACTTCGGGCTATAATAATGGTAATTATGTTTATTACTCAGCAGCCAGGGATGCTGCTGGTAATTCTGCTAATTCAGTGGAGATGGTCTTTAGAGTCAATTCAAAGTTGCCATCACTGGTGTAAGTCTTTTGAGTTTTGCAAGTGTTGAATTTGAGCATTGTTGCTCTAAAGACTTGTTGCTTTGTCAATGACATTTGCAAATAATCATGGCATTGCTATGCCTGCTACTAAGGAGAGGGCTTTTGGACACTTCTAGAATATTTTTTTTTTTTTAGAAACTTTTTTATAATAGTCTTGATATGGTATTTAGTGAGGAGAGTGTTTTTTTTTATGAAAAAGTTTTTGTTTGAGTTGTTAGTCATCTTTGTTTTGTTGTTATCTTTAGGTCTGGAGATGCCTTCTCAAAGTGTTGATAATTCTTCTTTGGTTGGTTCTGCTTCTAAATCTGGGCCAATAGATGATTCTGGGTTTGGTTTTGTTGAGAATGTTGTCGCGTCAAAGACTTTTAATGGTCAAAAAGTTTCTTTAGAGTCGTTCACTATTCCTTCTGATGATGGATTAGTGGTTTACACTGTTAATAGAGAGTTTACTTCTACACAAGAGTTTAATCTTGAAATTTCTGTGCCTGTTAATGCTTTGAGTGTTAGTGGTGGTTTAGAGTTTTTGTCAGAGCCAGCGCTTGTAAGGATTATATTAACGGATGTGGATGGTGGAGAGTATCTTGTTTATGAGTCTTACACTCCTTTAGACTCGGCTGCTGATCAGCGAGTAGTGTTTAATAATATTTGTGAGGAGAGTTGTGTTTTAAAGGGTGTTACTCCAAAATCTTTGCGAATTCAAGTAGAGAATGCACGATTAAATCTTGGATCATTGAATTATTTAAATTCAGGCAAATCATTTAACAAAGATAATGTTCTAGGATTTAAACAGCAAATGCTAAAGGGGCAAGAAACAGCTAAAATCAATTCTTTTAACACGAATCAGCAGTCATGGACTGCAGGAGAAACATCATATTCAGAATTAAGTTATGAGGAGAAGAAGAATCTTTTTAAGGATCCTCAAGGAGATCTTCCTAATCTGCAAGGATTTGAATACTACAAGGGTGGTGTGTTTGAGATAAAGTCGAATTATAATACAGAATCTACTCAAAACGAATTCGATAATCAGAATGAGATTCTGTTGCCAGAACATCACTCACGATCCGGCGATCCGCTCGCTGAGGACGACACTCCACCTATTATGTCTTTTTCTATTAACCCTGAAAAACCCAACATAAATGAACAAATCAACGTATGCGTACAAGCCACTGATAGAAGCGGAATAAGACACATGAGTTTCTCTATACACGGTATTCTTCGTAATTGTGACTTTCAGAGTTATTGTGAACTTTATCGTTTTGAACTTGATCGAGTCGGTACTTATCCATATTCTGTAGTAGCGGTTGATAATTCTTCATCATTAAATAAGATACAAAAGAACGGTACTATTTATGCTTATGGAGAATTGAATCTTCATGTAGTGATCCACAAGGATAGAGTAGATGGACCTGTTATTCTAGATACGCAAACAAATAGCGAAACCATAACTTTGCCTGCAGGTACTACTATTTTTGTGAGTCCTTTGTTTTTACCTTATGAACCCTATATTTGGAAAGGAAATGTTACTTATCAGAACCATACAAAAGACATATTTGATCTAGATATGTCTCAATATGATAATGAACTTAATGAATCAGCAACTTTCGTAGTTTCTGGAGACTCTCGTTTAGTAGTAAGTATCGAGCATCCGAATATCAGCAAAAGCATATATATAAAAATGGGAAAATATGATGGTCCTCTTTTATTATCATTTCCTGATAATTTTGACTGGAGAAATGTACATAATGAGAATTGGCTAACACCTGTTACGTGTCAATACCCATGCTTTATTAATGGACAAAAACGATGTGACATCGACAAACAGAGTTGTATAAATATGGGTGGTGTATGGGGAAATTGTGGTAGTTGCTGGGCGTTCGCTAGTACAGCTGCTGTAGAATCCAACATGAACCTTTATTACAATAAGCATCTTGATTATGACTTATCGGAACAAGAATTAGTGTCATGCGCTGCCTTTAATGGTTGTGGAGGCGGTGGTATAGATTTAGCGTTAAATTACTACAGAACAAAGGGTGTCTTGAATGAATCTTACTTTCCTTATCTTGCGTCAAATCTACCATGTAGTCTTAGAACATCTATAAACAAACCTGTGGTAAAAATAAACAACGTTCAGAAACTGATAGAAGACAAATGCAGAAAAGACCCACAGTGTGGTACAAAGATATTAATAATGAAGTATGGTGTTTTGAGTAGTCAAATAGGAACATGGAGTCATTCTATGGCACTTCTTGGATGGAAGATGGACAAAGATTTTGATAGTATCTGGATTTTCAAAAACAGCGGTGGACCCAATTGGGGAGAAAACGGTTACGGATTAATTAAATTTTCGCCTGGAAAATTCGGCTTGGAAACTGGTTATGTGTATAATCAAACACTAATAGTCAATTACCCTATATATAGTGTTGATGAAGCTGGTTCAATAATACATAATAGCATTTCTTGTGTCGACAAGGACCATGACAGCTACTGCAACTGGGGTATCTCTGAGCAGAAGCCGTCTACATGTTCTGCGTCGTGCAAGCCTGAGAAGGACTGCAATGACGCTGACCCTGGTCTGGGACCTTTTATTTCAGAGACAGACCTGAATTGCAAAATAATCTCTATCGACAAGGAACCTCCTACAGTTACAACAACAACCAACGTATCTGGTAGTATTGTGACGTTGACAGCTACTGCTACTGATAATGTTGGGGTGAGTGAAGTGAAGATTTACACTGCGAGGGGCTATCCTCAGGGTCATGATCCTTACGTGCTTGTTAAGACTTGCACATCATCACCTTGCTTGTATACTTCGGGTTATAACAATGGTAATTATGTTTATTACTCAGCAGCCAGGGATGTGGCTGGTAATTCTGCTAATTCAGTGGAGATGGTCTTTAGAGTCAATTCAAAGTTGCCCTCAGTGGCAGTGGAGGAGTAGGTTTTTTAAGTCTTGCAAGTGTTGAATTTGAGCATTGCTGCTATATTATTAGATTTCTGGCAATTATTCTTTTTTCTATTCTCAACACTTTCTTAACTAGCGTTAACTTTTTATATTATACTTGTTTTTGTAATTAACAAAATAAATAGGTGAAAAAAAGATGAAGACTGCAAAGAAAAAAGATACAACTAAGAAAAAGAGTGGAAGCGGCTGTGGATGCTGCTAATTTTTTAATTTTTTTTATCCGAAACACATAAAAACAAGTTCGTTCCTTTATTGTAAATTATTAAATGTTAAAAAGAGGTTTTTTTTTAGAGGCGTAATTATGAAGACGACTATTGATGGTAACACTGCAGCGGCCCACGTAGCTTATGCTTTTAGTGAGGTTGCAGCTATTTATCCAATAACTCCTGCATCTCCAATTGGTGAGACTGTTGATGAGTGGGCTGCTAAGGGAAAAGAGAATATCTTTGGGCAGAAAGTCAAGGTTATAGAGATGCAGTCAGAAGCAGGCGCTGCAGGTGTTGTTCATGGCTCTTTATCAGCAGGTGCCCTCACCACTACATTTACTGCATCACAAGGGCTTTTGTTAATGCTTCCAAACATGTTCAAAATAGCTGGTGAGATGCAGCCAACGGTTTTTCACATAGCCGCAAGGTCGCTTGCTTATCAGTCACTCTCAATCTTTGGAGACCACTCTGATGTCATGGCTGCAAGGGGTACAGGCTTTGTAATGCTAGCATCATCATCTGTTCAGGAAGTGATGGACAACGCTATTGTCTCACACCTATCAACTCTTGAAGCGAGGATTCCATTCCTACACTTCTTTGACGGCTTTAGAACTTCTCATGAAATACAAAAAATAGAGCTAGTGGATTATGAAGTCATCAAATCAATGATTGAGATGAAGTACATCACAAGTTTTAGAAAGAGAGCGCTAAGCCCAGACCGCCCAGTTGCTAAGGTAGGAGCGCAAAACCCTGACGTTTACTTCCAAGGACGAGAAGTGTCAAACAAGTTTTACGATGACATACCAAGAATAGTCAAGAAATACTACGAGTTGCTTGGAAAAAAGACGGGTCGGAAGTACAAATTATACGAGTACGTGGGTGCAAAGGATGCAAAGAAGATAATAATATCAATGGGTTCATCATGCGAAACAATTGAAGAGACGGTAAGGTACCTAAACAAGAAAGGAGAAAAAGTTGGAGCATTAAAGGTCAGGCTTTATCGGCCTTTTGCAATCAAAGACTTTACATCAATCATACCAAAAACAGTGAAAAAAATTGCAGTTCTTGACAGGACAAAAGAATCAGGCTCAATTGGAGAGCCACTATACCAAGATGTGGTCTCAGCGCTAAAAGACTCAAAAAATATTACAATAATCGGAGGAAGATATGGTCTCTCGTCAAAAGAATTCACGCCATCAATGGTAAAGGCAGTCTTTGACCACCTAGACTCTAAGTGCTTCACAGGATTCACTGTTGGAATAAATGATGACGTGACACACAAATCAATACCTATAAATGGAGAGCTAGAAATCACTCCTAAAAGTCTTATGGGCTGCAAGTTTTGGGGGTTTGGATCAGATGGAACAGTTGGGGCTAATAAAAACAGCATAAAAATACTTGGTGAAGAGACAGATATGTACGTCCAAGCCTACTTTTCATACGACTCAAAAAAGTCTGGTGGAACAACAATATCACATTTAAGGTTTGGAAAGCACGAGATAAAAGCGCCATACTTGTTGACAACAGTTGATTTTGTCGCTCTTCACAACCATTCATTCATAGGCAAGTATGACATTCTTGAAGGAATAAAAGAAGGTGGAACATTCTTGTTAAACTCTCCGTGGGAGCCTGACGAAGTATTTGGTCGGTTAACAAAAGAAATGCAGGAGACGATAATTCAAAAGAAGATAAAATTCTACAACATAGACGCTTATAGCATTGCAAGGGAAGTGGGTCTAGGTCGAAGGATAAACACAGTTATGCAGGCAGCGTTCTTCAAGATATCAAAAGTGTTGCCTGAAAAAAAGTCAATGGAACTGATGAAGAAATTTGTAAAGAAAACTTTTGAGAAGAAAGGAATGGATATCGTCAAGATGAACTGGACGGCCATTGATAAAGCTGGGGATGCTCTTGTAAGAATAAAAATTCCAGAAAAAACCACAACTTACAAAGAACACAGGATAATAAGTGACCACTCAATATTTGCTGATAGGATAATACAGCCAATCATGGACTTTAAAGGAGACAACATACCAGTATCACATATGACTCTTGATGGTTCAATACCAACAGGAACCGCCAAGCTTGAGAAGAGGGGAATAGCAATAGACGTTCCAAAATGGCTGCCAGAACACTGCATACAATGCGGATTTTGCTCGTTTGTATGCCCGCACAGCGCTATAAGGATGAAACAAATAAAACCAGAAAAGTTGGTTGGTGCTTCAAAATCATTCAAAACAATAAAATCAAACACGAAGAATGATAAAGAACTACAGTTCAAAGTTCAAGTGTTTCCAGAAGACTGCACCGGATGCACACTATGCATTGATATCTGCCCAACAAAAGAGAAATCACTAGTAATGACAGATATTGATGAAGAGAGACGACTTGGTGAAAACGAGAACGTTACACTCTTTGAATCACTGCCAGATAACATTGTAGATGGAGTGCCTGAAAACACTCTTAAATGGACTCAACTAAGAGAGCCACTCTTTGAATTCTCAGGGGCTTGCAGCGGATGTGGAGAAACACCATACATCAAGTTATTAACACAGCTATTTGGCGAGCGGATGATAATTGCAAATGCAACTGGTTGCTCATCAATATTTGGAGGAACATTCCCAACCATACCATATACAAAAAACAAAGAAGGAAAAGGGCCTGCGTGGGCGAACTCTTTATTTGAAGACAACGCAGAGTACGGATTTGGAATGAGAATAGCAGTTGATGCAAACCGGGAGCAACTATTATCAAACATTAAAAAAATACTCGTTGTTGGAACAACACCAAAACTAGTAGGCCTATTAAACCATATAGTCTACAAGTGGAACGATGTATCTGATGCTGCGCAAATACTTGCAAAAGAGATACGAGCAGAGCTTTTAAATGCGTTAAAGCAAAGCACTGGAAAACAAAAGGAGATAATAGAAAAGATAATAGAACTAGAAGACTACTTTGTGGACAGGACAGTTTGGGCGATAGGTGGAGATGGCTGGGCTTATGATATTGGCTTTGGAGGACTAGACCACGTCCTTGCACAAGGAAAGAAAATCAATGTTCTGGTACTGGACACTGAAGTTTATTCAAACACAGGCGGACAAGCATCAAAGTCAACACCTATAGGTGCAGTTGCAAAGTTTGCCGCCGCTGGAAAAGAAATAGCCAAGAAGAACTTAGGGCTTATGATGATGAGCTATAAATATATCTATATAGCATCTGTTAATCTTGGCGCAAACAGAAACCAACTCATAAAAGCGATGGTTGAAGCAGAAAAGTATGATGGGCCATCAATAATAATCGCGTACTCCCCATGCATAAATCATGGAATAGACCTAAGCAAGAGCGGACAGATAGAGAGAAACGCAGTCAACTCAGGATACTGGCCGCTTTACAGGTACAACCCAGACTTAATAAGAGAAGGCAAGAACCCATTTGTCTGGGACTCACCAGAAGTAACTATTCCACTAAGTGAATACATGAAAGATGAGAAGAGATATACAATTCTTAAAAACGAGTTTCCAGAGAGGGCTGAACGGCTGTACAAGCTAGCAGAAGAAGAAGCAACCAAGAGATTTGCAGAATTCAAGAAGATGTCAGAGTGAACTTTTAATATTTAAACTTCTTTTCATATTCTTTGTGAGGAAGCCATTCTAAAATGATGCTGAGAACGATTATCTCTTTATCTATTATTGTGTAAATAAGTCTCCAACCTCCAGGCAGGTTATATTTCCATAAATTACTAACATCATATTCTTGAATGTATTTTTTTGGAGTTAGTTTTTTAGGAATTTGTGTTCCCATAAATGCATTTTCTTCTAACCTTTTGAAAGCTTTACAGATTAGTCTAAAAAGTTTCTGTTCTGAATATGTACCTTTTTCTAACTTATAAAATGATTCTTGGAGTTTTGTATTTATAAATCCTATTCTTGATGGAAGTTCCATTAAAACTTTATGTCAGATTGAGGTTTATATGTTCTTTTTAGAATTTTTCGAAGATTTTTCGGTTGTTTGTCTCCAGAATAAATCAGGTCTTTTAAGATATCTTTTGACTAGTTCTGGATAGTATATCCATCCTATTTTTCCTTCTGCATCAACTGATATCTTTCTTGAATGAAGTAGGTATTCAAAGGTTATGCAAAATGTTTGATACATCATCTTTTTTGGCAGTGACTCCCAGAGTTTTCTCTTCTTGAATTCACCATCATGTTCTTTTATGAATTCTTCAACCATCATTATTGTGTCTAGCTGTGGATAGTGTAAGATTTGCTTTTGTTTCATTGTTATATAAGTTTGTATAACAAGATATTTAAATTTTTTGGTTGTTTTTCGAAGGTTTTCCGGAAAAGTTTTTTTTTTATCAAAACATTTAAAACAAAAAGCTTTTTTTTTGAATTCTTATGAAACGAAAGACTCTTACACTTTGCTTTGTGCATGAAGATGACCGGATACTCCTTGCTATGAAGAAGCGCGGTTTTGGAGCTGGCAGGTGGAATGGTTACGGTGGAAAAGTTGAAGAAGGTGAAGGGATTGAAGAGTCTGCCAAAAGAGAGGTCTTTGAAGAGTCAAGCATGAATGTAAGGGAACTTGAACGAATGGCAGTAATAGACTTTGAGTTTGATGACTCTGTTTTGACTGTGCACGTGTTTGAAGCGCTTTCTTACGAAGGAGAAGCTGTCGAGACTGATGAGATGAAACCAAAATGGTTTTCAAAAGATGAGATACCATATGATTCTATGTGGGATGATGATAAGCTATGGCTGCCATTATTTATTGAAAAAAAGAAGTTCTTAGGATACTTTAGGTTCGATGAAAAAGACAAAGTCGTTAATCATAGAATAAAGCTTGTTGAGTCCTTTTAAGCAAAGTTTTTATATCTTGGTTGTTTATTGATGATATTTTAAGATGACTAATTTTGAACTAATAATAAGTAAGGCCAAGAAGTGGGAGTATGAGGAGATAAAGAAGAACAAGACAGAGCTTTTTGAACTTTTTAGTATGACAAACGAGGTCGGACAACTTCTTGCAGAGAAACTAAAAGCTGATAAGGATATTGTGATGCTTGGAACCCTTCTAATGGATATAAAGCTTAGCGAGTGCATAAGGCTAAACAAAGTCGGAAAACACATAGAAATGAGCTATGAGGCTTCGGAGAAATTCTTAGATAAGCAAAAGATTTCTGGAGATGCAAAGGAGAAGATACTAAACTGTGTTGAGGCGCATCACAGGACAAAAGAGTTTACTTGTATTGAAGCAGAGGTATGTGCAAATGCTGATTGTTACAAGTTCATACACCCAAGAGGCGTGTTTTCATATTTTAAACTGCTTGGAAAAAGGCTTGATAAATTCGATGAAGTCTTAAAACAGGTAGAACAGAAGATGGATGAAAAACACAAGATACTATCACTTGATGTCTGCAAAGAAGAACTCGAAGGCTACTACGCGACCTTTAAGGAATTGTTCAAAAGAGCGAGATATCTAGATTGAAAGTTGTCTGGTTATATTCTTTTTAAGCAGCTTAATAATTATTGGGTTTTCAATGTCTGTTGTCTCCTTAACGGAGTCTCCATATGCTTGATCTGTAAATCTTTTTTTTGCAAAAATTCTTTCTTCTTTATATCTTGGAATCAAATGAATATGCAGATGATTAGTAGCATTTCCACATTGCAAGTAATTGTACAAGTTTGGTTTAAAAAGATTATCCAATACATTCTCCATTTCTTTTTGTATTTTGTTAAGTTCCAACAATTCAGACTCATCTATGCTTGAAAATCTTATAAGATGCCTCTTTAACAAGATAATCAGTGTTGATAACGTGTGTTGCTCTCTGCTGATAATAACTCTCCAGTATTTATAGTTTTTAATGTTACCATAATAATCAATTCTATTTGAAACAAGCTTACAAAAAACGCAATCATCTTTCTCCATTATAAACAACTCCTTTATATTCTTCCTTTAATAACCCTTTCTTTAAAAAAATATTGAATTTTTCATTAATTTTATTGGTTAAATAATTTCTTACTGGCTCTTTGTTCATATAACCCAAATAATCTCTACCAGTTCTTTCTCCGTTAGATATCATTAGTTCTAGAAATGAATCTTGTTTTAAAGGCTGATTATTATTCATATAAAATATTACTTCAACAATCTTTTCCCATCCTTTTTGTTCATAGAAACTATAATCTTCATATGAACCAGATAGTAAGTAAGATTTGTTTGTGATTGTGCTAAGCAATATTCTTTTCATTAACTCGTCAGATTGTAAATATTCTTGTGTTAGTATTAGTTCTGGAACTAAGGGCATTCCGGCATCATCGTAATGAAAACCTTCACCTAAAACTGCACCTAACATCATGTTGTATGAACAGACAAGTTTTTTTTCAAAAGGCACTTCTTCATCAATCTTTAAATTATTCTTATTATGAAAATCAATAATATAATTTTTTATTTCTTCAATATCTTTTTTTGAATAGTCATCACCTATCGTTACTATATCTAAATCAGAAAACTCGCTAGCATAACCTGTGATGTGTGATCCATATGCATAGGTGAAGTGTCTTCTGCCGTCAGAATAAGTACTATAAAACGATTCTAAATCTTTTAGAAGCGATTTAAGTCTTAAATCTTTTTTTATACTCATTTTCTGCAACTTCTTTTATGGTTTCGAGAACCTTATTCTCTGTTATTTCATTAAATAATGGATTACTAATAATTATTCGAAGCATCTGGAGTTCTGTTTTAATATCGACACCACTGACTCTCTTATAGTCTTTTAGAGGGAATGTGTGAACAAAAATAGATTTATCCTTAAATAATATTTCTCTTATACTCTTATTAAGTGTGTTTAACTCTTGAATGGCGAATGTATCGTTGTTTTTTATTTTTTTAAAAAATGGTTTTGGGATATACATGAATATTATACTATTCATTGTTACATCATTGAAAACATAGAAATCTTTCATATTACTAATCTTGTTTGACAACTCTTTTGCTTTATCAGTTCTATAATCAATAAACTTCTGAATGTTTTTCATGCCCATATTTTTAAACAAGAACCACAATTTCAAACTATGAAATCCCCAACTTCCAATAAATGGAGAGATCTGACCCATGGACAAAGGCTCATTTGTAATAAGATCGCTAGAGCCAGATATTAACTTAAAATTCTCAGGATTTTTTATTAAGATGTAAGACAAATTATATGGCATCCAAAAAATTTTGTGAGGATCTAAAGTAACTGAGTCCGCTAAATTAATGCCATTAATTAAATGTTTATATTTTTTTGAGAATATCAAAGCAGAACCATGGCATGCGTCGATATGGAACCATGCATCATATTTTTTAGATAATTTATATATCATTTCAAAATTATCTATTGACATGGTTCTTGAATCTCCTGCATAAGCGATAATCGCTAATGGAATCTCATTATTTTGAACTGTTTTTTCAAGTTCATACTCCAAGACATCTAGATCATAACAAAAATTGTTATTTGTTTTGACTAACTTTATGCAATCAAGTCCGAGACCCAACCAACCTGCAGCACATTTGGATGAATAATGACCAATACTCTCTGGTAAGAAAACTTTTACTTTAGAAACATCAAAAGTAATGCCTTTTTTCATAGTTTCTTTGAATTTTCTTTCTCTTGCAAGAAGTAAACCAATTGTATTTGATAATACTCCTCCTGATGCATAAACACCACCTATGTCAAAAACAGTTTCAATATTTTTTTTAACTTCAAAACCTAATAATTCTCTTAACCATTTTATTATTTGTATTTCTACAATAGTTGCAGTCGGACTGGTATGTAGTGAATTACATAAATTTTGACTAGTCATGCCTTGTAAAATATGTCCAATGGTTGTGGCCATTGAATTGTTTGAATCTGGAAAAGCTAAAAATGAAGGAGAACTCCAATTAACAGATCCATCTAATATTTTGTTTTTATATTCATTTAACACTGTTTTTAAATCTGATGGGTCCCTTGGAAAATCTTCAAATATTTGGTTTTTTATAAATTCTTGTTCTTTATAATTTACAAGTGGTTTTTTCATTAAATCTAATTTAAAATTATTTGCTAGTTTTATTGCATCCATGCAAATATTTTCAAATTCTTCTCTGTTCTCTTCTAAAATAAAAAAGTCTTTATAAATTGTTTTTTTACTCATATTATTAAAATTAATTAAAATGTATTTATAAATATTTATTTATATTTTCGAAAGTTTTCCGAGAACCATATTTCATATCTATATTATATTTTGATTAGTTTTCTTTCACAAAAAGATTTATATAGGTTTGATTTTTATGCCTTTGATACTTATGGCTAAAACAATTCTTGTGACTGGGGGTGCTGGTTACATCGGCAGCGTCGCTGTTAAAGTGCTTGTAGAGAAGGGTTATAACGTTGTTGTGATTGACAACCTTTCAAAAGGTTCAAAAGAATTAGTCCATAAAAAGGCGAAGTTCTACGAAGCAGACTTGGTTGATGATGTTTCTCTTGGAAAGGTTTTTGTTGAGAATGATATTAATGCAGTGATACACTTTGCATCTTACAAAGCAGTTGAAGAATCAATGAAAGACGCTGTTAAGTATTCTGACAACATCAAAGGAACAATAAACCTGCTAAACCAGATGATAAAAAACGATGTTAAAAAAATAATATTTTCATCATCAGCAGCAGTTTATGGCGAGCCAAAGAAAGGAATTGTTGATGAGAAAAGTCCAACAAAACCAATAAACTTCTATGGATTTACAAAATTAGACTGTGAGAATATAATTGAGTGGTATCATGAGATTTACAACTTAGGGTATGTTTCTTTAAGATACTTCAACGTTGCAGGGGATGCTGGGCTAAACTATGTTGATCCGGATGCAAAGAATGTGCTGCCAATAATTATGGAAGTGTTGTTTGAAAAGAGAGATAAATTAATGGTCTTTGGAGATGATTATCCTACAAGAGATGGCACATGCATAAGAGACTATATAGATGTTAATGACTTGGTTGACGCCCACATATTAGCTCTTGAAACAGATTATAATGGAGTTATAAATCTTGGGACTTCCAATGGTGTAAGTGTAAAAGAACTAATCACGCTGACAGAAGAAGTTGTCGGTAAAAAAATACCTTTTATTATTGGCAAGAAAAGACCTGGTGATCCACCGATGCTTATTGCTTCAAACAAGCTGGCCAAAAAAGTGCTTGGCTGGGAGCCAAAGAGAACTGTCAAAGAAATGATTAAGACAACTTACGAGGCTTACAAGAATAAAAAATGAAGACTGCAATTGTACTAGCAGGAGGGTTTGGAACTAGACTTCGACCACTAACTTATGAGGTTCCAAAACCATTGATACCAGTGCAGGGAGTGACCCTGACTGAAAAAGTCATAAGCAAGTTAAAAGAAGCAGGTGTTTCTAAAGTCTACTTAAGCATTGGCTACATGGCTGATAAGATAATAGATTATTTTAAGGGCAGGGATGTCGGCGTAAAAATTGAATTCTTAGTTGAAAAAGAGCCTCTTGGAACTGGCGGTTGTTTTCATCTGCTTTCAAAAAAACAGATTAAAGAAGATTTTTCTAAGGATTTCATCGTTGTAAATGGTGATAACCTCTTTGACCTTGACTGGGAGAAGATGCTGCTGCTTCATAAGAAGAATGATGCGTTGATAACAATTGCTTTAACAGAGGTTGAAGATGTCACTTCAAGAGGGGTTGTTAAGCTTTCAGGTGATAGAATAGTTAAGTTTGTCGAGAAGCCTAAGAAGGAAGATGCTCCTTCAAATTATATAAGCTCAGGATACTACATTTTTTCTAGCAAAGTTTTTTTGGAGTTACCTGCAGAAAAAAAGTTTATGTTAGAGAGAGAATTATTTCCAAAAGTTGCTTCTAATAAAAAACTCTTTGGATACTATGACTCTGGTCAGTGGTTTGACACAGGAACTTTTGAACGTTGGGAAGAAGTAATTGCTAAGTGGAAGAAGTAAACTATTTTGTTAAGTCTTTCTTAAACAAGTACCAGTTGTCTTTTCTTTCAACCTCCCAATCCATTGACTTGCTTAATCTGACTACTGCCTCGTTATCAGCTGCAGTGTAGCTCCTAAGCTCTGTGTATCCTTTATCTTTTGCATATTCTACGAGATAGTTCCTTAGTTTTCTTGCAAGTCCTTGTTTTCTATAATTTTTTCTTACGTAATGCATTTCTATATGAAAAATCTTTGAATTTAAATCATCTTTTTTCCCAATTATGTAGCCTAAGACTTCATTATCATCTTTTGTGGCGATGAATGGCGTATATTTCTTTTTAGAAAGATATTCATGAATATAATAATCTTTATCACTCCATTGTCCTTCAAACAATTTTTTTTCTTTATCCTCCTCTATTAATAACTCTAACGTGCTAATAGTTGCATTGAAATATTTTGGTTTATATTGCTTTATCTCAATCATTACTCAATACTCCTTTCGAGTGAGAAATGATTAGTTGTTTTTTAACTTTTACTTTAACAAGCCATAATTTCCAACAATTGGTGTGTTCGTTGCAAATCTCTTATTTTTTATCTTTGCTTTTAGCTTCTTGAATACTTTTTTCTGCTCTATAAAATTGTTGTCTCCTACAATGTCATAGATGACTCCTTCTTTAGGCCTTAGAGTTATGAAACTTTTAAACAAGGTGGGTTGTTTTTTTAGGTTTACAGACACTATCTTTTCTTCCTGTATTCTTGGAACAAATATTGCAGCTGTCACTAGCCTTAGCAGTCCTGATATGAAGAACACTAATAAGAATGATGATTTGAAAAGAACTGGTTCAAAGCTTATAATCCAACCTCCAATAATTGTTCCTAAAAATATTCCAATTCCAGCTGTTAAGTGATTGTAAGAGAAGAATTTTATCCTGAGCTTTGGAGTTATTGCTTCGTGGATGAATATAGATGTTGAAAGGTTAAATCCAGCCCAAACAATGCCTGATAACACTTCGATTGCTGCTAATAATTTCCAGTTAGTGGTTGTGAGCCATAATAATGGAACTGGAACTATTAAAAATGATGTTATGGAAAAAACAATTCTTGAACCGTACTTATCTATTATTCTCCCCCACAATCTCATGCTCGTAAAAGAGGCGATGACTGCAGAGGCAGTTATTATCATGAATGTCAAGTAGTCAAAGTTTAATATTTTTAGCATGTATACTGCAAAGAATGGAGATGCTATGTAAACTGCAAACTTGTAAGTTGCAATAAAAGAGGTGAATATTCCAAAGTTGTTCTTCTTTATAGTTTTAAAGAACTGTATCAGGCTGTAATCCTCTGACTTGTAGTTTAAAGGTTTTGGGTCGTAGAGCTTTCTTCTAAACCTTGTCGCGCCTGCTGAGCAGATGATTGCAATTGAAAATATTATTACAAAGCCGATGAGTGGATTTGTTTTGCTGGCTAAGCTTAAGATGTAACCTGCAAAGACCATGCTTACAAAGCTTGCAAGCCCAGTGAGCCTGTTTCTCACGCTCATATTCTTTCCTCTTTTACCATCTGGAATGGTGTCTGCGAGTATTGCGTTGTATATTGGTGATTGGATGTTCATGAATACTGCGTCAAGAGTTACTAATGCTATTATCAGAACAGGGTTTTTTATGGCTGCTATGGTAAGAATTGTTAGTATGAACCAGTTAAAAGTTTCTAGACGGGACGCAATTATTAGCAGTTTAAACCTGCTTTTAAATAAGTCTGCCAGTCTCCCGACGAATAACTGTGATGCTGATCCGATTAATAATGGTATTGATGTTAGAAGGGCAATTGTTGCAGGGGTAAATCCCATTAATAGTCCAAATGCAATGACGTAACTGCTTAGTATTCCTGTCTTTGCAGCGTTAAAAGCACCATCTATCCTTGTGTTTATTATTGTCCTGTTTAGTTTTACTGTTAGTGATTCCTTGTCTTGTGTGGGTGTAGCTGTTTTTTTAGGCTCATTCTTTGACAGGTCTTTTAATGGAACTAGTATTCTTTTTCCGTTGCCTTTTATGTTTATAGTTGTCATGTTCTTTTTCCTTTTCTCTGTTTTTCTTTGGCGGCTTTGAATGTGTATTCTTATTTATAAATTTTTTCATATTTTATATCTGAGTATATTATTATCTATATAAGTATATTATTTAGTTGCATATTTGAAAAAAGATAGATTTAAATAAGAAAAGAATAATAACTTTTAGCTAACGAGGTGGGATGTTAAGTTGGTTAAGGAGAAAAGAGCTTTTGGGAAAGTCAAGAAAACAAGTAAAAAGAAGTTAAAAAGGGTTGGTTCTGAAGTAAGTTTTTATTTCTGCGACGGAAAAGTTACAAGTAATTTGTCGGAATTTGCAAATGCGCTTGAACAGATAAATGAAGATGTGTTCAATTATCATGTTAACTCGGAGAAAAACGACTTTGTAAGATGGATTGAAGACGTCTTTGGGGAGAAAGCGCTTGCAAAGAGACTCAGAAGCAGGAATAGTAAGAATGAGTATGTTGTAGAAATCCTAAAATTCACTGCTAACAGGCGAGGATGAGTGCTCTTAGTTATATGCTAATTCATTGCTGAATTTATTCTCCTTAATGTTAATAGTTATTTTATAATCTTTTATCCTGCTTAAGGTTTCTTCTAGGCTCTTGTTTGCTGAGTATAGACTCTTTTGTTTTTTCTTCATTGACTGATGAGGTAGTATTCCTCCATGAATTTTTTCATAATTCACGCTGAAATCCTTAAAGTTGAAAGTGTAGCTCGCAATCAAGTGCTCGACAATGTACATCTCGTCGCAATGGGTATTTACTTTCAATTCTACATCAACGTTGGCTATGTTTTTTGTCTTATGAAGATCTAGACAATCATCTATATTATGTGGTTTATTAAATAACATGTATCTTAAGCTTTGCATTATCTTATCCCCTAATATTTTATAAGTATCCTAATTTCTTAAGCTTCTCTCTTATCTTAGTTTCATCTTTTATCTTTGTATCCTCGGAGAGCACCATTCTTAAGACAAATGTTATGTATTCTGAGACTGAGGCCATGTCTGTTTTCTTTATTTGTTCTTTTAGGTTTTTTGTCAGTTTAATTGGTATAGATATTATTGTCTTTTCCTTGTCTAGCTCTTTGAAGACTTCAATCATGTCCTTTAGAAGCTCTTGGTATGAAATGTCTCTTTTTGCTGCCAGAATTCTTAACTCTTTTCTTAAGTCTTCAGAGACTTGTATTGTCGTTCTGTTCTTCATGCATACATAGAACTATGTATGTTATTTATATTTTTTTTGTTTTTAGTACGCTTTGTCGTGATGTTTTACATAGTGGAAAATGACTATGTTTTCTTTGATTTCAAAAATTATTACAAAAGGGTTGATATGAGCTCTTCTTTTTCCTTTTAAGATGTTCTTTAATGGTTTGTAATGATTGGGATTTTGTCTAATCTCCTTTAGTTTTTTGATTAATCTTTCAAAAAGCATCTTATCTTTATTTTTCAATATTCTTAGTTGTTTTTCAAAAAAAGGAGTGAGAAGAACATCATGACCCATTTATAACGCCTCAAAATATTCATCCATTTCCTTGTCAGATTTTAGGATCTTGCCTTTTTTATTCTCGGCTTCTTTCATGCTTTCTTTTACGCCTAAGACTAGTTCTTTGTCGTTGTATATGTTGTTTTCATCAAAATCCCTAATTAAGGGGTTTATTTCTTTGAACTCAGTTCTAATTCCACTTCTCACTAAATCGCTGAAGTTGGAGAAAAAACCTTTGTTAACGAGATTTATTCCTTGATCATACAGGTTCTTTGGCAGAGATATTGTTACTTTCTTAAATTCCATATATACCACCTCAACACTTCCTGAAGTGGTATTTATATTTAAATCTTTTGTCATTGGTAGATTTTTGTAGGGTTGCTGCTTAATAAGCCTTTGTCATTTTTTACCGGAGATATTCTGAGAACTTCCTAACATCCTTCCTTAATACATGTTGCTAGTAAGCTTTGTCGTGATGGTCTAAAGATATGATTCTTATCGTTTTTTCTTCTATCTTGTATATCAAAACGAAGGATCCGAGATGTATTCTCCTATAACCTGCAAGAACATTCTTTAAAGGTTTGTAATGGCTTGGATTGCTGATTATATCTATTAGTTTGTTTTGTACTTGCTGAAATAATATTTTGTCTTTCTTCTTTAACTTCTTAATTGATTTTGTGAAATGACTGCTAAACTCTACTGTGTAATCCATTTTTAGATATTCTTTATATAGTTAACAGCCTCTTTTTGACTTAACTTCTTAGCGTCTTTCATGTCTCTTTCTATTTGTTTGTATCTCTCTATTTTTTCAGCTAACACTTTATTTCTTAGAAGTTCTAGTATTAGCTCCTGAATGTTTCTGTAACCAAGCTCTTCAGAGTAGCTCTTTGACGCTTTTAGAAGGCTGTTTGGTATTGTCAGGCTGATTTGTTTTAATTCCATGATACCACCTTTACGTACGAATAAATACTTATTCGTATTTAAATCTTCTGGTATCATAGACTTTTTTTGTTGTTTTTCTTTAATAAGCCTTTGCTATCTTTTACCGGAGATATTTCGGAGTTGATTTAGAATTAGATTAAATTTTTTCTTAATCGAAAATATCACGATTAAGTTTCTTTAACTACTTTATAATAAAAACATTTAAATAATTGTTTGGTTTCTATATTTGTTAGTCGGGGGTATTTTAATATGTCTGAGAAGATAAAAGAAGCCTTTCAAAGAGTAAAACATGACATTGTTTCTGTTAATAAGAAAGTAGAAGAATCAGAGAAGAAGAAAATAGAGATACAAAGGGAGCTTTTATTAATAAAGCAGAAAATTGTTGTAGAAGAAGAACTTAGAGGAGAACTTGGAAGATTCTTTAAGGAGATGAAGACTAGTGTTGGTGAGATAGAGCCAATAAGAGAAGAAATTGAAGAGAAGATAAAAAATGCAGAAGGACTGATAAACTCGACAAAGATGGAGTTAAAGCTTGAGACCCAGAAGATAAACGATCGCCTTGATGAGATGGAAAAACAGATAGAAGAAGGCGTTATGATGCTTGGAGAGCCTTTGAAGAATTTGTTAAAAGAAGTTGAGAAGAAAACCTTGGTTAATGAAAAAGAGAAGTTGAAATTATTGAAAAAAGAGATGAAGCGTGAGAATAAGAAAAAAGGGATATTCTCAAAGATAGTTGAGAAGCTCTCAGACGAGTAATTCTGTTTTTGCAATTGATTCTTTAAAGAATCCGAAAAACCTTCGAATAATTCTTGGTAAACAATATATAACTTCAGAATCTATATATAGAGGTATGAGTATTTCGAAAAATTTAAATAATCTGACATATTCTAACAACATATGTTATGAGGATATGTTTAACCTGAAATTTGAAGGTTTAGTTATCATACCTTCAAAAACAGCGATGAGAGAGATGACTTGGCTTGGGCTTGATTTGTGCGACTGTATATTAATACTGGAAGAAGGTTACAGCACAAGGAAACGCAAGAAAGGAACTGTGGAAAAGAGTTTTAATGTTGGAAATAAAACCCTGAAAGTGGTTGTTGTTAAATCGTATAACTACACTCAAAAGAAGGATGTTTATCTCATAACACACGTAGGAGAAACTACTAAAAAAAGGAGAAGAAAATGACATTAAAATGTGCGTTTTGTGGATCGAGAACAATTCCGAAGAATGGAATGAAATTTAATAGCTATGATATAGACGGCTGGAAGTGTACGAAATGCAAAGAAGAGTATTATGACCCTATTCAGGCGCAAAGAATACTTCTGATAAACAAATTAAGAGATAAGAGCTACAAGTTAAGTGTTAATAAAGTAAAGAGCAACTTGGTTTTAAGGATACCAAAAGATGTAAGCGACGCAATGGGACTTAACGACAAAAGCACAGTTGACTTTAAGTTAAAAAATAATAAAGAGATAATAATAACGATTTAAATCAGCTCTTTACAATACCCTTATCTGCAACGCCGCCAAGCATCCAGTCTATTATGAATATTAGTGTGAATGATATCCATATCCAAATAACTTATAAATCCATTATTTTTTAAAGTGTTTATTATGAACATTTTATCTCACACAATAATATCAGCAGTCATTGCAATGATTCTTTGGCCTTTCTTTGGTTTTTGGTCTCTTCTCGTGCTTGTCGGCGGCGTGCTTGTTGATTCTGATCATTTATTCTGGTATGTTGTAACACATCGTAAATTTAGCATAAGAAAAGCTTATGTTTACTGTATGAATATAGAATTGGAAAAAAACATTCCTGAATATTTAAGTGTGGTAGTTATATTTCATTCTTATGAGACAGTCATTGCTTTAGTGCTGCTTGCAACCATTATTCCACAAACAATTCCTTTAGCGCTTGGGTTAGTCGTTCACCTACTGCTTGACTTTGTTCATATTTATTCCCTGTATAAAAAATCTTATTTTTTAACCCTTTTTAAGAAGTCAGCAGTTATTTTTCTCTATAAAACCTTCTTTGCACGAAAATAGTCAAAAATTTTATAAATACCTTCTAGGTTATTCAGTCTTACAATGATAGATACCAAAAATAAGCTATTTTTGGATCTTCAAAATTCGGGTGATAAATTTTGATAGACCTAAAATTAGTTCGGGAAAATCCTGAACTTGTTAAGAAGAATATTAAGAACAAGTTTCAGGGTGCAAAGCTTCCACTAGTTGACAAGTTAGTGGAGATGGATAAGGAAGAAAGAAGGCTCAAAGTAGAGGCTGAGCAGTTAAGGCACAAGAGAAACTCACTATCATTGTCTATATCAGAGGTTAAGAAGAAGAAAGGTGATGCTTCAAAACTTTTATCAGAAGCAAAGAATATTCCCCAGAAAATAGCGAAGATTGAGGAAAAACAAAAAGCATTACAGGACGATATCAGAACTATAATGCTAACAATTCCAAACATCATCCATGAATCAGTCAAGATTGGAAAGGATCACACCCAAAACGTGGAGATAAAAAAGATTGGTACTCCAAAAAAGTTTGACTTTGAGGTAAAAAGCCATGTTGAAATTGCTGAAAAGCTTGGCCTTGGTGACTTTGAGACTTCGGCAGAGACTTCAGGCAACGGCTTTTACTTTTTAAAAGGTGACTTGGCACTTCTTAATGTAGCGCTGATAAACTTTGCAAGGGATTACATGGTAAAACAAGGATACCTATACATTGAAACGCCGTTGATGATAAGAGAAAAAGTGTTAAACGGAGTGTTTTCAAACGAAGAGATAGAAGTCATGACTTATAGGATAAGGGATGAAGACTTAAACCTGATTGCAACAAGTGAGCATTCATTGATAGGCAGCTTTATCAACAAGACAATCGAAGAAAAAGATATTCCTATAAAACTGACCAGTTACAGCATGTGTTTTAGGAGGGAGATTGGAAGCCACGGAATTGATGAAAAAGGTCTTTTTAGAACTCATCAGTTCAACAAGCAGGAAATGGTTGTGATATCAAAACCTAAAGACTCTTACAAGTTTTATGACGAGATGCTAAACCACTCAGTCGAGGTTTTCAAACAGCTTGGAATACCAACGAGAATCTTGGAGTGCTGCTCAGGAGACCTTGCAGATTTAAAGACAAAATCTGCAGACTTAGAAGCATGGTCACCAAGAAAGAAGGAATACTTTGAGATATGCTCAGTTAGCAACTTATCAGATGCACAGTCAAGAAGACTAAACATCAGAGTCAAGGGAAAAGAAGGTAACTACTTTCCACACACACTAAATAACACTGTTATTGCAACTTCTAGAGCAATGGTTGCAATCCTTGAGAATTATCAGAACAAAGACGGAAGTGTAGACATCCCAAAAGCCTTGCAGCCATACATGAGTGGGAAGAAGAAGCTGACGAAGATATAATTTTTTTATTCTTTTTTAATTAAATTTTAGTATTAAGTATAATACAATTACATTTAATCGATGTTAGTTACAATTTTCAAAAATAATAAAGTATAAAAAGCGATTTTGGGTTTATTTTTTATATATGATATCATGATGATCATAATCTTCAAAAGAAACAGTCTTATTCTGATGATCAATACTGAAAACTAAAACAAAATGACCTAAATGAACTCTATTAAGACCTTTCATGTCATGACTCAAGAATTTGTAACGGTGACTTGAATTTGCTAAAATTAAATCCATCTTATTTCGAACTTGAGAATACTCAACAGGATTTTTTTTCTTAAGTTTAAATAGCTTCTTAGCAATCTCCTCGCTGTAGAGGTCTTTATACATTAAGCTACCTCTTTTTCAAATTCCTCACGAGAAAGATGTTTTCCGTTTATAATTTTGCCTAGCTTAACTTTATATTCGGGTCTTAATTCTGGTTCTAATGCAGACTGCTCATATTCATTTACAACCAGATTTATTGCTTGAGATTTATCTCTTAAACCAAACTTAGCTTTTACAATATTCAAAACCCTATTGGTGTTTTCATCAATATTTATTACAGCTTGTACCACGTTACATCACATATATAAGTATATACATCCCATATATAAATATTTCTATTTTGAGTTCCAGGTGAATAAGTCCGAAATTAGTTAAATTTGTATTGGGAGTAAATCATTTTGTTCTTTTTTATGTTTTTTTAACATTTTATCGATAATTATATAAAATAATCTTTTTTGCTAATATTGTATTCATGCCATCGTCGCACAACGGGTTACGCTCCGTTGATGCGCAAAGTGCGGCATAAAGCCACACAATAAAAAACTTGCCATCGTCGCATATCAAAAACGAAAAAGGTTTTTGGAATGCTTTGAAGGCATTCATATATATTCATGCCATCGTCGCATAACTCGGTATTGCGCTGGCCTTGAGCGAATTTTTCAAGGATAGCCAGTTCCTCCGGGAACTCCCGGTTCAAAACGACGATTTCGCTCGTCGATGACGAGGGGCGGCGTAAAGCCACCCAAAAAGAATCGAACTGAAAGTCCGGGCGATGGCGTTTTTTTAATATTTATACTCTAGAATTAGCCTGTCAAATCTTCTTACGATCTTTTTCTGTGCGATATCTGAAAATACTAATTGTGGTTGAAAAGGATATGTTCTTGGTCCTATTCGTTTATAATCGGTGATTACAGGAATGAACGTTTCAGAATCTAGCTCTTTAATTAGGATGTTGTCTGGTTTCACATTGAAATTGTATATTTTTTCATCCAGAAAAAATTCTTTTAACTGGTTTATTCTATTCCAAAAATAGGAGTTGTCTATTCTTTTTTTTTGTGTTAGTGGCTTGGAAATATTCTCAGATAAGTCTTTTACAAGCTTTTGAAACAATATGTCTTCTACAACTCCTTCTATGTTTGCAAATGAGTTTGCTAACTCGTTAGGGATTGCGTCTTTAATCTTGAGGTACTCTTGATATTCATACTCATTGAAGTTTTTTATTCCAAACTTTATCAAGGTGTATGTGTTTGTCGGGTAGGATATTGAGAATATTTTGTAACTTTTCTTATGTGTTGATTTGATTTTTTTAGCGCACAAATCTGGTGATACTTGATATATATCTCTATAGGTTCCTTCTCCTATCTTGTTTTCTTCTCTTATATTCTGAATAAGCTGTAACGCATTAATCACACTACTGGAAAGTAGTTTATATATAAAAATGTGTTTTTCCAAACTTCTTGGCTTCATCACAAACATTCTCTTTTCACTAATTTTTTAAACTCTGACTTTTTTTTAAGGATGTGATTCACAAACCAGACTACAAAGGTGGCGGTATAACAAACTTGATGAGTTCTGTTGGTGCTTCTTTTGGTTGGAAATCACAGTATGTTCCTTTGAAGGGCTTTGATGCTGGACAGCTGTCAAAGTCTAAGAATGTTGTTTTGCTGGTCATTGATGGCCTTGGATATGAATATTTAACAACGAAGGGAAAAAACAGCTTTCTAAATAAGCACCTGACTGGGCGTATGACTTCTGTTTTTCCATCAACAACTGCTTCTGCGATTACTACTTTTGATACTGGTCTTCCTCCAATGCAGACTGCAATTGTTGGTTGGTTTACTTATCTTAAAGAACTGGGAGTTGTTGCAACCATTCTTCCATTTAATCCCCGCTATGGCGGCTCTCCTTTTTATGATGTTGGTGTTTCCCGAGAAGATATATTTGACACTCCTTTATTCTCAGACAGAATCAAGGCTTCATGCTATTACGTTATTCCAAAAGAGATTGTTGATGGTCATCCAAAAAAGTGGGGTAAGAAGGCTTTTTCTTTTACCACTCTAAACAAGTTTTTTGTTGGAATAAAAAAAGCAGTCAACACTCATAATAGGCGAAAGTTCATCTATGCTTACTGGCCAAAATATGATGGTCTTTCTCATGAATTTGGTCACCAAAGCCAAAATGCACTTGCACATTTCAAAGAGATAGACTTTGGGATAAAATCTTTTGTTGAAAAAATTAAAGATACAAACACCACTCTTATAATTACTTCTGACCATGGATTTATCGATACAACGCCGTCAAAGACTATAAACTTAGCAAATCATCCAAAGTTCTTAGACACTTTAGTCATGCCGCTTTCAGGTGATGCCAGGGTTAAGTATTGTTATGTTCGTCTTTCAAAGGAGAAAGAATTCAAGAATTATGTCAATAAGTATTTTAAGAATTACTGCTATCTTTTCAAGAGTGAAGAGTTGGTTAAGAAGAACTTCTTTGGACTATTTGAGCCTCATAAGAGGTTGCATGAGCGTATTGGTGATTATACTCTCATCATGAAGGAGAACTATATTCTTAAAGACCCAATTCTTGGACGGAAGTCAAAACAACTTATAGGTAATCATAGTGGTGTTAGTTCAAAGGAGATATTTGTACCTTTAGTGGTTATGAAATTGTGAGAATAACTGATTTCTTAATGTTGTTTCTTGTACACGGTGTCGAGTTTTTTTAATATGTGTTCGTTTCCTTTCCAAACAAGTGCATTTTTTAAGACGTCGTATATGTTGTCTACTGGTATTATCTCTATCTTTTTTATTCTGTCAGCGTCTATTACTATGTCTTGAAGGTTTGATCTTGGTACTAGGACTTTTTGTATTCCTGCGTCAATTGCTGCTTCTATCTTTGATGACACTCCGCCAACTGGTAGTACTTCTCCTCTGACTGATAAGGATCCTGTCATCGCGTAGTTTTGTTTTATTGGTATGTTTTTTAACGCTGATATTATGGTTGTTGCAACTGCAACTGATGCTGAGTCTCCTTCTACTCCTTCATAAGTTTGTAGGAATTGGACGTATATATCATATTTTTCTTTGATGTCTTCTCCAAAGAACTTCTTTATGATTGCAGATACATTTTTTATTGCTTCTTTGGCTATCTCACCAAGCTTTCCAGTCGCTGTTATCTCTGATTGTTTTCCGCCTGGTGTTATCTCTGACTCTATTGGTAGTATTATTCCTGAGTAGCTGCCTGAGCCTCCAAGTACTGCAAGGCCGTTGACTCTTCCAATTCTCTTGCCTTTGACAACTATCACTTCATATTCTTTTCTTCTCTCAATCATCTGGTCAGCCATTTGGTGTTCTAGGCTCCTTGCGACTTTTCTCGCGTTTATTATGTGTTTCTTCTCGACTAATTCAGCTTTTTCTTCTTTTGCAATGTCCCCTGCAGCTCTTATCAAGCCTCCAAGGTCTCGAAGTCTTAATGTTAAATGACCTTTTCTATTCGCTTTTCGTCTTGCTTCTTCAACTATGTACAAGGTTGCGTCTCTTGAGAAGTGTGGTATCTTGCCGTCTTTGACTACTTCCTGGGCTACGAATTGGGCTATCTTCTTTCGGTTTTCGGGATTGTCTGGAACGGTTTCCTTCATGAATACTTCATATCCGTAGCCTCTTATTCTTGACCTTAGCGCTGGGTGCATGTTATTCACCGTTTCTACGTTTCCAGCAGCGACTAGTACGAATTTACAAGGCACTGGCTCAGTTCTCACCATTGCGCCAGCAGACCTCTCTGATTGTCCTGTTATTGCTAATTTTCCCTCTTGGACTGCTGTTAGCAGTTCTTGTTGTGTTGCTGGGTGAAGTGTTGCTATCTCGTCTATGAATAATACTCCCATGTTGGCTTTATGTATCATTCCAGCAACTACTCTTTCATGCGCAGGCGTTCCTAGTCCTCCTGATTGGAATGGGTCGTGAAGAACGTCTCCAAGCAGCGCTCCTGCGTGTGCACCTGTTGCGTCTAGGAATGGGACTTGCTTGTTGTCAAAGTTGTCAACTACCATCTTTGGCGACCCGTTCTGGTTGGAACTCATCTTTCGGTTTAGATTCATAACCATGACTATTCCAAATATCATTATTATGCCTGAGATTATGAGTGCAGCGTATATTACATCAGAAATTATCTTTGCCTTCCACCACCAATAGGGAAGCATCCCAATTATTAGTGCGAATATGAGCATTATTATGTTTGTGTTCTTAAAGCCTCCAAAGTTCTGCATCCGAGACTTTGCTATTAGGTCTCGTCCTTTTCCTGCAGGGACAGTTCTTATGAATGGCTGGTTTTGGTCGTTTGGGTTTGGAAATGCTAATATGTCGACGAGTTTTTCTTTTGGTAAGAGTTCTGCTAGTGCTAGTCCAAGCATGCTTTTGCCTGTTCCAGGCTCACCTATTAGGAGTACGTGTCTTCTTTGAGCAGCTGCCTTCTTTATTATATTGACACCCTCTTCTTGTCCGACAACCTGATCAACTATTCTCTTTGATACTTTGATGTCTTTTGTGCTTTTGAATTTGAACTCCTCTTTTTTCATGCTGTTGATAAACCGGTGGTGATTTATAAATTTGACGAAAAGATTTGAGTCTTTTGGCAGTGATATGTGCTTCCTGGTTTTTTCAAAGAAAAAAGTTTTAAAACTTGATTGTCATCTGTTTTTTGATGAAAGAAGTATCTAAGGGCAGTATTAGGTCTGAATCTAGGTTTATCTGGAGGTTCATCCTTGACTTTTTATTGACGCCTATTGTTTTGTTTCAAGTCCTTATTGGTAAGAAGAGGTTTTCTGAGTTGTTTTCTCCTTTTACAAATCTCTTTAAGTTCATCTTCGAGGCGAAGTTTACCATATCAATAATTCTAATCAACATTGCAGTCTTCATAATGAGCATATTCTTTTTTTCTGAACAGCTTTTTAGCAGCCTTGCAAACACTCCTTCTGACATCTTGAGTTTTAAGGTTTATACTTTGTTAACGTCTGGTTTTCTTCATGCAAGCATTTCTCACTTGCTTTTTAATTGTCTTGCACTGTTCATATTTGGGCGTGTTGTTGAGCGAAAAGTTGGTTTTTCAAAGACAGCTCTTGTTTACTTTGGAGCGCTTATAATCTCTAATTTGTTCTCATCACTAATCAACCTATTTGTCGTTGGAGAAAACACTCCTGGGATTGGTGCTTCTGGAGCGATTATGGGTCTTGTCGCAGCTGCAATGCTGCTAAACCCTTTCTATTTGACTTATGAATTTATAATTCCCCTTCCAATAATGCTTGTTGGATGGATAACCTTGCTGGCAGATATTGCTGGTATTTTAAGGCCTGCTAATGATAATATAGGCCACCTAGCTCATATTGGTGGATTTATATCAATAACGCTGCTTGCATTCCTCCTAAACATTGATGATAGAAAGAGTCTTAGGACTGGTTTATTTGTGAACATAGCCTCTTTTTTGGCCTTCTTGATTATTAGCTTTGTATTTGGCGTGGATATTCTTAGCTTGTTCCTATAAACTAAAAGACGTTGAAAAGTCTGATTATAAATAAGGCATACATTGCGAGCATGATTATTCCTTGCCATGACTCTAACCTTTGGGTCTTTATTACGTAAACAAGAATTATCGTTGCCATAATCATTACTGGTATGGTAAAAGACAGCATGACTCCTGTAACTGTCAGGGTTGATATTAATCCTGGTATTCCCAAAACGACTAGTGTGTTAAACACGTTTGACCCTAAAATGTTTCCTATTGAGAGCTCTATATTTCCTTTTCTAGCGGCTATGAACGAGACTGATAGCTCGGGTAGTGATGTTCCAAAAGCAACAGCGCTAGCAGCTATCACTTCTTTTCCAATACCAATAGTCTCAGAGATTATTATTACTGACTTGATGATGTATTCAGCAGATATGTAGATTACTCCACAACTCACCACAAGTATGAGAGGATGTTTCCAGCTCCATTTGATGTCTGGTCTTTTGTTGTCTTTGTTGTTGATAAAAATTATTATTATGTAGAAAATGTATATTGATAAGAATGCTACTGATTCATAAGGAGTTATTGCTCCATCTAGGGAGAATAACACTAAAAGCAGCGTTGCAAAGATAAGCAAAATAAGGTCAATCTTTGAAGATTTTTCAAAAGTCACTTTCTTGTTAATCACAGCTACAATTCCTAATATTAATAGTATGTTTGCAATGTTTGAGCCGACGACGTTTCCAAGAACTATTTCAGATGAATTCTTTAAAACAGCTATAATTGAGGTTGCAAGCTCTGGAACAGATGTGCCAACAGCAACTATCGTCACTCCAACGAGAAATGCAGGCATTCCAAAGTATAAACCTATCTTCTCAGCTGAATCGGTAAAGTAATCTGCAGACTTTATCAGCAAGAATAATCCAGCTATCAGAATAATTATCCAAATCAGTAACATCATCAGAATGTTTCTGAGAGTTGTTTATTTAAATTTTTTTCTAAATTGCATTTTCTAATAACATAATCTTTTTAAAAACAACGATTTTACTATCATATACGAAGGGGTGAAGTAGTCACTCCAAGCTGATTCTTGGAGATTTAGATAATGGCCGAAACAAATTCAACAGAAAATAAAGATACAGTTTATTTGGTTGGTTCTTTTTTTAATTTTAGAAGTGAAATGATTCAAGCGCTTCCAAATGTAAATTTTATAGATGCTAGAAAAAACAGGCAGTCAAGAATGTCAGCAACTAATGAGGATGATCTTTATTCAGCAATACATTCTCCTTTGACATTAGCCGTTTTTCCAAAAGGTAAGACTCCTGGTGTGATGACTTTTGTAGAAATTGGTGCATCATATTTCTCTGGGAATGATTTAATAGTTGTTGATGAATGCGGCCTTAATATGCCTTTTTTAAAAGAAATCAGCAAGGAATATCTTTCAAGCATCGACGACGCAATTGATTATATGAAAAGTTATAATGTTCCTGATAAAAAGCCAGAATTGTTCAAAGAGAATCTTAATCGGATTGGAACTATTTATTTTTGTGGAAATACTGATTATGGCTTGCAAGTAGTTCATGAACTCGCTTCAAAACTCCGACCTGATAAAGAATATATAATGAAATCAGAAAATATAATGGATGACGTTAAGAAGATTGATAAATTTGATTTAATGGCGGTGCATTTCCCAAAAAATATACCTATTGACAGGGAGAGCTGCTTTATGATGGGAGGAGCTGTAGCAAGGTATATTCCAATAATTGAAAAAGCAGAAGATGTCTTTCCATATTCTCCGCTTGTTGGTGGTCTTCAAAGAAGGTTAGTCAATGACTTGCTTGGAATGCTCTACTACATAGTCAACGTTGACAATGCAAGTCTCTTTGCACAAGAAGGATTTCCATCAGAACCAGAGATGATGTATGGTTTTTTTAAGAAGTTTGGAGATAAAGGGTAAAAGGATAAATTATGGCTCAAAGTTTTAATGCTCAAGGAGTATTGTATTATCCAATTGTAAGATATTTTAGAAAAGAATTAGCAGTACCACATTTTATGGTTGAAAACTTATCAAAGATAGACCCTGAAAAGCTTAAGTTCTATGGTTTTAAAGGATTAGTGTTTGATAAAGACAACACATTAACAGCTCCTTACGTAAATCAAATACACTCATCAATAGAAAAAGAGTTTGAGGATTATAAAAGAATATTTGGCGATAAAATTGCGATAATTTCTAATTCTGCTGGGACAAAGGATGACAAGAATTATAAGGATGCAATTCAGATAAAAAATGATTTAGGCATTAATGTGCTTAGACACAATCAAAAAAAACCTGGTGGAATAGGTTCAGTTATTGATTATTTTGGTGTTGAGCCAAACGAGTTAGTTATGTTTGGAGATAGAGTTTTTACTGATATAGTATTTGGAAACAGATACGGGATGCTCACAGTCCACGTTGCGTTATTGTCAAAAGAAAATGATAATAAGGCTGCAGCAAAGATAAGAGATTATGAAATTCGTTTAGTAAAAAAGCTAGTTGCACAAGGAATAAATGCGCCAAAGCATAACATGTTTCATTCAGATATTTGCATTGAAAATTTATTGGACAGAGGATTTTAACTATGGCTGACATCGTTAATTATTTCAGCTACCAGATTCCGCATAACATGGTTATGTTTATAGGAACAGAGAAAGACCAGATAATAAACACAATATCTTACTATAAGAATGAACGTGGTCAGGATGAGGTGCAGCTTCCTTCGCTTGATGAGATAATAAAGCTCAACGAGATAAATATAGATGTTGCTTTTCCCATGTTAAAGATTGATCATTGCATCTCTGCAGAGGTAAGAGATAACGTGTTTTTTCATGTGAACGTCAATGCCTTTGTTTACATTCAGCATATAAGTCGCCAGTATGAGTGTTTTAAAAGAGGAGATTTGTACAAGTTTAAGGCAGGTGCGCCAGTATTTGGACTTTGGTTCTTGCCAGAATATATAATGAAAGGAATTAAGGAGTATGATTGGCTCCAGCACAAACAACAAATGGGTGAATGGATGGAAAACAGAGAGAAAGTCATGAACGATTTAGAAAAAAAAGGCGTGATAGCAAGACCAAAACTTTTTGGCCCTCCAATAATAATGAATTAATTCTAAATCGAAAAATTTATATGCATTCTTTTTTCTTGTTATTTACAGGTTAGCTATATGAATAGGTTTTCAAAAAACGTTGATTCCATAACTCAAAGTGCTACTCTAGCGATAAACTCACAAGCGAAAAATATTCAAAATAAAGGTTCTCGTGTTTTAAGTTTTGCAGCCGGTGAACCAAAGTTTTCTCTTTTTGATAATGTCAAGGCAGCTGGAATTCAAGCCATTAAAGATAACTTTGCGCAGTACACTCCTGTGTCTGGAATACCAGAACTAAAAAAAGCTATATGCAATAAGTTTAAAACGGAAAACAAAATATTGTATTCAGAAGATGAAATAATGGTTTCTAATGGTGGAAAACAAGTGTTGTTTAACATTTTATTCTCATTGCTAAACAAGAATGAAACAGTGATTATTCCTAAACCGTATTGGGTTAGTTATATCGAACAAGTAAAACTTTCAGGAGGAACGAGTGTTCTTGCTGAGACAGATAATTTTCAGATAAAAGCTGATTTGATTGAAGATAAGATTAATTCAAAAACAAAAGTAATCATTCTTAATTCTCCATCAAATCCTACCGGATCTGTAATTAAAAAAAAAGAGTTGAACAAAATTGCAGATGTCGTTGTTGAAAATGACCTATTTATTATCTCTGATGAGGTTTATGAACATTTTGTTTATGATAATTGCAAGCATTACAGCATTGCTTCACTTAATAGCGAGATTAAAGAAAAAACAATTACTGTTAATGCAGCATCAAAAACGTATGCTATGACTGGTTTACGAGTGGGATACTCTGCAGCTCCAATAGAGATTACAAATCTTATGAATAATCTTCAAAGTCATACAACATCAGGTGTTTGTTCAATTGCACAAAAAATGGCTTTGTCTGCACTCACAGAATCTCAAGATTTGGTAAGACTGAATAGAGATATTTTTCAAAAGCAAAGAAATTATATGGTAAAAACATTGAATAAGATTGGCCTACCTTGTGTTAAACCAGAAGGGGCGTTCTATGCTTTTCCATCAATACAAAAGTCTAAACTTAAATCACTGGAGTTTTGTAAGAAATTGCTTGAAGAACAACGTGTTGCAGTGGTGCCAGGAGTTGCGTTTGGATCGGACAATCATATTCGCTTGAGTTTTGGTGAAAAAACTGAGGATATGAAAGAAGGTCTTGATAGAATGGAGAAATTTATGAGGTGTTTAACTTGAATGTGTCAAGATTAATGTCAACGCAGCATCCAGACAACGTCACATCACCTTTCTTTGCAAAAGAGGTGGTTATGAGCGGAGATGATGAGATAGAAGAAGCATTTTACACTTATTCTCATCTTAATGTTGACGAGCAACTTTGGGATTCGGAAGGAAAGGAGGTTGATAACTTTGTTGTTAAAAAATTATTTTCAAGATATCCTTCCTATTTTCAAAAGCAGGTTTTAGGAAAAGATAAATTCCTGACAATGAGAGTTCCAAATCCAGATGTAGAAAAATCAGAGGGCAAAATACTCTTAGAGGCATTAAACTCAATTCCGCGTAATTTTGATATAGGAAAAATATTCTACGGAAAAGATGTTCCGCCAATATTTGAAGTTGTTATTCCCATGTGCTTCTCAGAGAAAAATCTTATTCGCGTTCATGAATATTATAAAAAATATATAATTAACACTCAGCATACTTCAATAATAAAGGATGATATCAAGATATCTGACTGGTTGGGTAAATTTAGCCCTGAGAACATCAGAGTCACTCCTTTATTTGAAACAAAAGATGCAATAATAAACGCTGATAAGTATGTGGAGAAATATATTGAATTTGAAAAAATTGAGAATCTGCAACGAGTCTGGTTTGCAAGAAGTGACCCTGCATTAAATTATGGCTCAACAGCTACTGTACTTATCGAAAAAATTGGGTTGTTGAAATTGCATGATCTTCAAGAAAAACTATCAATAGAGATGCTTCCCATAATCGGCTGTGGATCAGCTCCATTTCGAGGTAATTTTAAGCCAACAAACGTGATGGATATGGTTAGTGAGTATCCGAGTATTCAGACGTTTACTTTACAGTCTGCATTTAAATATGATTTTCCATTAAAAGATGTGTTAAATGGAATAGAGAAGATTAAAGAGACTAAGAGAAAGAACCCTCTTTATGTCGATGTAAACCAGTCAATTAATTATATCAACAAGATGGAAAAAGAATACATAAGCTCAATCAAATTATTAGCTCCGATGATTAATATGATGAGCGAATATGTTCCACAGAGAAGAAAACGTAAGCTTCATATTGATCTTTTTGGATATTCAAGAAGCGCAGAAGGCATTCATTTGCCAAGAGCAATTAGTTTTTGTGCTTCTCTTTATTCACTAGGTCTTCCTCCAGAGATCCTAGGCTTATCTGTATTAGATGAGAAAGAAATAGAACAGATTAGACAATCTTATCAGGGAATTGATCAAGATCTTGCAGATGCATTTCAATATGTCAACAAAGAGAATTTGTCCTATTTTCCAATAGAGATAAAAAAGAAAGTCCTTAAAGTATTAAACATGTTTGAATATGAAGTGGATGCACGTCATAAGGAGATAACAAGCGATATAATGAAAGCCTTCAAGAAGCGAGATGTGATGGCAATACAGAATGGAATTGTAAAAGCTGGAAGTCTAAGACAATTCTTGGGTTGATAAATAATGAATTGATTAACTTTTTAAAACAATCCTTCTTTTTTTTCTTTTCATGATAACTATTGGCATTGAAAGCACCGCTCACACATTCGGAGTTGCAATTCTACGAGACGACAAAGTTTTAAGCAATGTGAAGGATTCTTACACGACAAAGTCTGGTGGTATGATTCCTGGAAGGAGTGCAGATCATCACGTAGATGTCTGCGATGTTGTTTTAAAAAATTCTCTTGAAAAATCAGGCGTTAAATTAAGCGAAGTTGATATAATTGCTTTTTCTCAAGGGCCTGGAATTGGTCATTGCTTAAGAATTGGTGCTGTTTTTGCAAGAAGTCTCTCAATACTACTAAAAAAACCACTTGTTGGTGTCAATCACTGCATTGCTCACTTGGAAATTGGCAGGCTTTCTGGAGCAACTGACCCTATTCTTCTTTATGCAAGTGGCGCAAACACGCAGATAATCGCTTATGATGGTGGCAAGTACAGGATTTTTGGAGAGACCCTTGATATAGGAATTGGAAATCTTCTTGACACTGTTGGAAGAGCGCTTGGGCTTGGTTTTCCAGCGGGGCCTACTATTGAAAAGTTTGCTAAAGGTGGAAAAAAATATGTACCGCTTCCTTACGCTGTCAAAGGCATGGATGTCTCTTTTGGAGGCCTTCACACAAACTTAAAGCACAAGATACAATCTGGAAAGTTTTCAAAAGAGGACTTATGTTATTCGTTGCAGGAGACTGTCTTTGCAATGCTTGTTGAGGTTTCTGAAAGAGCAATGGCTCACTGTGAGAAAAAAGAATTAGTCCTTGGCGGTGGTGTTGCCTGTAACTCTCGACTTAAAGAAATGGCTAACATCATGTGCAGCGAAAGAGGTGCAAAGTGTTTTATCCCACAAAACCAGTTTCTCGTTGACAACGCCGCGATGATTGGTTTGACTGGCTACTTGATGTTTAAAGCTGGCAACAAGATAACTGTTGAGGATAGCGCTATTCGTCCTTACGAGCGAACTGACGATGTTGAGGTCAATTGGCGTTGACCGATGCTCATAAATTGCAAAAATTTATGTTGTTGAGGTCAATTGGCGTTAAACTAATTTAATTTTTAGGCTTCATCCAATAAATACTTTAAGTCGTTATTCTTATAGAATTTTATGGGAGAGCCAAATATTCGGCTCAACCCACAAATAGACTCTATCCGAAATAGAGTCTTGTTGGAAAGGGCTGTTAAGCTTTTACTCTCGAT
>JAHJQL010000034.1 GCA_018819065.1 Nanobdellota archaeon
ACAGGAGGATTAGCAAATAGCACAGGATACAACACAGTAGATGTTGTTGACAATTACGTTAGAAATCAACAAGACATACATCAAACTTCCTTAGAAGCTTTCACAGGAAGCTCCACACTTTAGTGTGGAGAGGAGGTCACCTATGCTAAAGAAAAGAATCCTAACTCTATTATTAAGATATTTACTAACGGGTCTTTGTTGACTCCGAGAAAATCTGAGGAATTGTTGAGTTCTAAGATTGACCAAGTAATATTCAGCTTTAATGGTTCAACAAAAGAAGAGTATGAATTTTTTATGAAGCCATTAAAATTTGATGATGTGGTTGGTAGGATAAGTGATTTTATAAAGATGAGAGGTAACAGAAAAACACCTCAGATAGCTGTTCACATGTTAAAACTAGGAGCTTCTAAAGATTCTTTGATTAGAATGAGAAATTATTGGAACAAGTTAGGCGTCACTGTTCACATATTAAAATACGAAAACAGGGCTGGAAACGTTAAGAATTATGATGTTAAGCTGACAAAGAATGTCAAGAAGATACCTTGCTACAGACTTCTTAATCACATGTATATTGTTGTGAATGGAGATGCTGTTCTTTGTTGTGCTGATTGGGAGCGTGAAGTCGTTATTGGTAACCTTAGAAAACAGTCTATAAGCAATGTTTGGAATGGAAAAGTGAGGGCTGAATATGTTAAGGCTCACAAAGAAGGGAGATTTGATGAATTGAAACTGTGTGATGTGTGCAATTTTAATGAAATAGTTGTTGATTAAAAATGGATGTAAATTTGATAGAAAAGTTGGTTTGTCCTAACTGTAAAAAAAACTTTTCAATCTTTAAAGTTCTTGAACGAAGAAATAATGATTTGGTTGGGGGAATTCTTAGATGCTCTTGTAGCTCTTATGTGGTTGTTGAAGGAATAGTGGTTTTTGATTTGGATAAAAATCGTGAGTTAGTGCAGGTTATGACTACTTGCACTGATTATGGTAAGATTAGAAAAACAGTCCTTAAATTTTTTGTAAGCGACAAGCACTTTGAAGCTATCCACTCTGGAAAAAGTTTCTCAGAAGTTGTTAATGTTGTATATAATAAAAGCTTTGCAGATTATCTGGTTTATAGATATTCATGCAAATCCTTTTTTGATTCCATACCTTTTTTTGTGTGTATGAAACAGGGATTAATCTTAGATGCTGGTTGTGGGGCTGGTCATTTCTCAAATCTAATGAGCCAATACATGCCAGAATCAAAAATAGTCTCTGTTGATCAAAACTTTGTTTCTCTATTAATAGCCAGAAATTTTTTTGGAATGAATAATCTTTTATGCTTTAATATGGATAGAATTTTTCCTTTTGAGGACCGTTCTTTTGACACTATACTTTGCAATGATACATTTCATTATTTAAATAATAAACAATTTATTGCTTTAGAATTTCAAAGAACAATCAAAAAGTCTGGTGCAATTTTTATATCTCACCTTCACAATGCTTTAAAAGAAAATTATTTTGCAGGAACACCTCTAAAGCCTGAGGAATACAAGTCATTATTTTCAAGTTCTAGGCTCTATTCAAATGATTCTATTCTAAAAGACTTTTTTTTAAATGATATTCTAAACCTTTCAATTAATAGTTTTATTAGTGATATCAATAATTCTCAAACTATCTCTTTGGTTTGTTCAGAAGATAAAAACTTGTTTAAAAAATATTTTAATTTGTCCAAATTTTTTTATAAAAGAATGCCCACTTATTCTTTAAACCCAATCTATAAAGTTAAAAAAGACGGTGAAAAAACAGTTTTAGAATTAAATTATCCTTCTATTATTTTCAAAAAAGAACACGAACTTAAGGTCGATTTTTTACCTCAGTTAGTTAAATTGGACAACAAGGATTTGTTTGCCAAAGAAACACTTCTGCGTTTGATGAAACTATTTGTTTTTGTCAAACCATTGGAAAAAGTTTTTGAGAAATTAATTGGAACATGTGACTGTTAGTTTGTACTTATTTTTAATGATTTATTCTTTTGTTTGAGATTGTTGTGTTGATGATGTTTCTCTCAATAAGAGGTACTGGATGTATCTTAAAGCTTGGAAGCAATCTTAAATCTCGCAGGTACTCTCCTGGCTTGTCTTGTGGGATTGGTGTTAGTTCAGATATATCATATCCTTTCTCATAATCATCCCATACTCCTTCGCAGATTAAGAAATATTTGCATTCTTTGCATTGTACACCCTTTCTTTTCGCAATGGTTTGCCTTACCTTTGTATAGTTTCGATCAGTGTGAGTCAAATCCTTTAATACTGTGTGTTCTGATAGCCTGAGCTCAGAAGCGAATGTTTCATAATTTGGCAGAAAGCACAATGGTATTGCTTCTAAATCAAGATGCAAGCTTAAATCTATGCTTTTTTTTATTGTTCTGAGTATTTCATCTTTTATATCGATGTATCTTGGAACGCAATCATCAAAGTTCAACCTCGCGTTTCCCATCGCGTGAGGGAATGCTATGTTTAGAGAAGCAATTCCTAATTCTTTGCACAGCTCAACAGTATTCATTAAGTGATTCATGTTCTTCTTTGATATGACTAGTTTTCCACCAACTCTTCTTTTCATTCCAAACTTAATTAGGTTTTTTATGCCTTGTGTTGTCTGCTTAAAACTCCCTTTGCTTCCTGTTATCCAATCATGAACATTTGGTTTGCAGGAGTGTATGGCTATTGTGACATTTGCTCTTTCATAAGACGCCATTTTTTTGGCGAATTCTTCATAGTAGAACATTCTTCCATTGGTTTGGATTACTACAGTTTCAACTTTGGAGAGTGCATATTCAAGGATGTCAAAGAAATCCCTTCTTATGGTTATCTCCCCACCGGTTAGAACTATGGATTTTGCGTCGTCTCTCCCTGCTTCATCTATGTGTTGCATGATTTCTTCTTTAGTCCTATCTGCCACTCCTGTCTTTAACAGCAACTCTCTTCTCTTATCAGCAATCACGCAGTGAAAGCAATCATTGTTGCATGAATAGCCGACTTTTATATCAACAGTGTCTACTACCATTTAAGATATCCTTTTTGGACCAATTGTTTCTAATACTTCTCTTTCTTGATTATCATTTATTTGCATTCTTAGATTCTTTTCTTTGAATGGAAATGGAAACATGTTTGGGAACGCCCAGTGTTGAAATATTGCTCTTGCATCTTTGTCGTAGATTAGTTTTCTCATCAAATAATCGATTTGTCCTTCCCTTATCTTGCATTCATGATCAAATGCTAGCTTGGAGACAACATTTCCTTGAGCACCGTATACTGCTACCATACAGGTTCCACAGTATGGTTCCCAGACGCAGTTGTCGCAGAAACTTGAAAGTCCTGATGTTAAATCAACTATCTTGCATCCTGATTGTTTCATAACATCTGCGTAAGAGTGGGTGTTGACATTTCCTATTCTGAATATGTCATCAGATCTTGCTTCATCACAAGTGTATATGTTTCCATCCTGATCGTAGGCTATTTGTCCAACAACTGCCCCGCATGGAGCTCCAAAGCATGTAAAAATCCTAGGGTTTGTTGATAGCATCCTTTGAAGTATAAACTTTAGCTTTATATCTACAAAGTTAACTCCTTTTTTATTTATTTCAAGTATGTAATCAACCTGTTTTTTAAAGAATTCAAGATATTCTTCAGCAGTATATCCTAATTTTTTCCAGATTTGTTTTGCAAAGCCCATATAGTTGAGATTCCTTGACATCAAGCTGTTAAATCCGTGCTTGATGTATTCATCAACTATCTCTTTTGGGTACTTGAGAGATTCCTTTGTTATCGTTGGCAAAGCACCCATGCCTATGCCTCTTGTCCGACATAGTTTTATTGTCTCAACCACCTTATCATATGTACTTTCAGGATCGCCGACGTAGTGTCTATTGTAATCGTGGAGTTCTTTTGGTCCGTCTAGAGACGTGCACAAGTCAATCTTTTTATCTATGAAATACTGAAGATTTTCTTCATCCATAGTTGTGAAATTCGTGACGATGACATATCTTATTTCCTTGTTGTGTTTCTTATTGACCTCTTCAGAGTATTCCCTTACAAATTTTACGATGTCCATTTGAAGTGTTGGCTCTCCACCTTGAAATTCTATAGTTATTCCTTTTGTAGGTGATTGAAATATGAAATCAACTATTTTCTTACCGGTGTCTATACTCATATTGTATCCTTTCTTATCAGGATCAACTGATTTTGCATGACAATAAATGCATTTATGGTTGCACCTTAATGTCGGAACTAGTATGTGTAGGTTTGTTCCTCTTTGGGTGTGTTGGTACTTGTTTTTTGTTGCAGAAATTATGAAGTTTTTGTTTTTTTCTGTTAGGATTATTCCTTTTTCTTCCAATAGATCCTTTAAGTGTTTGTCCTCATTCAATCTGTTAAATCTTAAAAGATCAAATTCTCTTTTATCTAAGACGACCCAGCTTCCATGGTTTACAGTCACCAAGATGTGATTACTATCATATTTTTTGACATGATAATAGTTTATAACATAATCATCGTTTTTTCCTTGAAATTTTGGTTGATCGTTGAATATGCTTAATGCCATCTGGAGCCCCCTTGTATCAAACTTAAGAGATAATCACAAAACTCGTAGGCAACCTTTTCAGGATTATTATTCTTATTTTTTTCTATAATTATTCTTCCCTCCGAAAAGCTAATTCTTTCTTTATTCTGAAATGTGTCTATCCCTTCTTTAATTATTCTTTCTGGGTAGAAATCATTGTTAAGTTTTAATACACATCTATTCTTTTCTACTTTTATAGCATCCATTTTTTAAATCAGTCATTTAGAAATTCATCTTTTTTGTGCCTGTAATTCTGGACATTTGTTATACCATCTTCGTCTATATCACCAACTCCTTTGAATAAATCGCTGTTGTTGGTTGGTATTATTCTTTCTCTTAATTTTTGAAGTTCCTCATCTTGTAAGGTTTGCTCTCTTGGTTTCCATGTGCTACTTTCTTGCTTTCCTTGAGGTGTTGGACAGTCACATTTTTCTGATTGTGGATTGATATATTGTTGAGTTTGGCTTGGTTGTTGGCCTATATTTCCCATTAGAGCTTTCTCCACAATCATCTCTCTTAATCTTTTGTTTCTTGTAGCCTGCACGGTGTAAACTGAATAGTTTATTAGTTCATCATTGAACTCATATCCTATCTCTTTTAGATCAACTTTTTTGTCCTTTGGCCTTATTTCTACCAGTATCTCTGTTTCAGGATCACCATCTATTATGACGTGAACCCTGTCAAGAAGCCAATAAGCTGCAGAGTATATCACGCTTAAAGGGTAAAGTTTCGGATTTATTGAGATTATGGCAAAGTTTTTGTGGATTTCTATATTATCAAGTATACTGTCTTCTTCCGACATGAATATCATCCCCTATATTAACTGGTTTATAGAAAAGAAGTATTATTAAATAGTTTTCGGTTAAAAAATATTTTGTTTACTTTATCTTAATAGTTTTTTAGCAAAGTCGTTGTTTCTAACATTGTCGTTTATGAATTTGAGCCTTTTATCATGTCTAAATCGGTTTATTTCATCAAAGGTGTATTCTAAAGAACCAGTGTAAACTTGTTTTCCAATTCGTATTTTATATTCTTCAGGATGATTGAATATATATGAATTTCGTTCTAGTCTAAATCGGTTATAATTGACTTCATCTATATTATTATAATTCTCTTTTATAAAGTTCAGGTTTTCATGAAATTCTTCTATTGTTTCATAAGGAAAACCATAAATAAGCGCGACTCTGGTTCTTATTTTTAAATCGTGAGCTAATCTTAAAATCTTTTTTGTAAGTTGTACATCAACCTTCTTTTTTATGTTTCTAAGTCTTTCTTGATTGACTGATTCTACGCCAAAAAACAGGAATTCACATCCTGACTGTTTCATAAGCTTGATCATCTCTTCGTTTAGTGGGAATGGTTTTATGTATGCTCGCCAATCTAAATCCAATCCTTCTTTTATTAGATTTTTGCATAGATCTAAAACGAATCCTTTGGTGTTGTTTAACGCATTAGACGGCATAAAGTTAAATCTTTTAACTTTATACTTTTCTTTCAAATATGAAATGTCATGAATTATTTTGCTTATTGATTTCTCCTTAAAACACGGACTGTCATACTTAAACGTGCAATATGCACAATTACTAAGACATCCTTTGCTTAATTGAATTGGAAGTCCTTGATAAGAAGGGTATTGTGACAATGATAATCCATCAAAGTTAGGGGGTGGTATTTCATCAACATCCAAATATTTGACAGGATTGATGTGTAATTTGTTATCTTTGATATATGCAATGCCTGGGACTTTTTGTAAATCTTCTTTTTTTTCAAGTGAGTTTATTAGTGCTTCGAAAGCTATCTCGCCTTCGTTGTGTATTACAAAATCTATTATTGTAAACTCATCAAGTAATTCTCTGAAAACTTCTTTTATGTATGGACCGGCAAAGACTATTTTTGATTCAGTTTCTGTCTTTATCTTTTGTGCCATTAATAACGAAACTAATAGTTGGGCTTGGCAGTATATTGAGAATGCAACGATGTCAAATCCTTTATAGTTTGTAAGTGCTAATATTTTTTTTGTTAAATAATTATGATAGGGGGTTATCTTGTTTCTTTTTATCTCAGAGAAAATTCTGTCTGTGTATGCTGAATCAAATGCTTCTAGATTTATTATCTTTGTTTTAGGACCTTGTATATTCAAACATTTTATGGATAAGTCATCCTGTTCTACATCAAAGCCTTTTTCTTTCAAATAAGATGTTATGCTTGCAATACCAAGTGGTGCTATTGGTACATAATCCTGCAAGAATGGTGGAAAGATTAGTTTTACGTTCATTAGCTTGTTGATTTAATTACTATTAAGTTTTTAAATATTAGTCTTTTTTCAATAAGAGAGTATTGTTGCTTTTTGTCAGATAAATCCCTTTCATACTTTCTTCTTGAATAATTTTATAAATTAAGCATTCTTTTTTGATATGTATGTGGGGCAAACTCAGTTTATGTATGATTGCAAAGAATGAGGAAAAATTCTTATCAGGATGTCTCAACAGCGTTAAAGACTTAGTTGACGAGATTATTTTAGTTGATACTGGAAGCACTGATAAGACTGTTGATATTGCTAAGAGTTTTGGTGCAAAAGTCTTTTTTCAGGAGTGGAATGATGACTTTAGCAGACCACGAAACGAGAGTTTAAGACAAGCCACTGGAGATTGGATTTTTTTGCTCGACCCTGATGAAAAGATAGCTACAAGAGATCATGAGCGAATAAAATCTTTACTGTCAAAAAAATCTGCTTACATGTTCAAGACTAGAAACTACATCTATAAAAAGAAAGGACTTTCAGAATCTTTTGATTCTAATGATGAGTATGCTGACTTTTCAATGGGGATGCCTTTATTTTGGGCTAGTAATAAAGTTCGGCTTTTTCCAAATAATAAAAACATAGAATTTTGCGGAGCTGTACATGAGCTTGTAGAAACCTCTATTGAAGAGCAAGGATTAAAGATAGAAAAAGTAGACATTCCAATTCATCACTACAGCCAGCTTGATGAAGAGAGGTCGCGTCATAAAAGATTTTTTTATATGAATATAACCAGAAAGAAAGTCTTAAGAGAGCCTAAAAACCCTAAAGCACATCTTGAACTAGGAAGAGAATATTTTAATCTAAGAATTTATCACAGAGCAATTCAAACTTTCAAAAAAGGCCTCTCGTTGGGTGGCGATAAGGAATTGATGTCGAGGTTAAGTTATGAGATTGGCCTGGTCTATATGAAGACAAAGATGTTTTCTGAAGCAGAACAATTCTTTCTTAAGGCGTTGGGCTATCAGTCTACAAATATAAACGCTGCAACTAGCTTGAAAAACTTATACTCTGAACTTAAAAATGAAAAAAAAGTTAAGGAGATAAATCAGAGAATAGTTGGTATTGTTTTTGAGCTTGGAAAATATCAGAAAGTGATTGACCTGTTTGGATCAAATATCTCAAATCCTTCAATTGAAAACTTTGACACTTTTTATTTTCTGGTAAAATCTTATGAACAGCTTGAAGATAAACACTCTGCAGATAAAATACGAAAAATGCTTGGCTTAAAGGGACTTCCTATACTTTGCTATCATGATATTGGCAAGACGGACTCTGATTGGTGCATTAACCTTGATGATTTTAAAGAACAAGTGCTGTTCTTAAGAGGAAATGGCTATGATTTTGTGACACTTGACAATTTGGATTACAAAAAGAAGTGTGTGGCCTTGACTTTTGATGATGGCAGGCTTTCAGCTTATAAGGATGTTCTTCCATTTCTTGAAAAATATAAACTCAAAGCGAATTTCTTCATAACAACTGATTGGATTGAAAAAAAGAACACATCTGTAAAGGAAGGATACTCTGATTTCATGGATTGGAAACATATAAAGGAACTCTCAAAGAAAGGACATTTGATAGGCTCCCACACAGTCACTCATAAGGATATGACTTTTTTAAATGATGAACAAATAAGAGAAGAACTTACGCTATCAAAAAAGATATTAGAAGAAAAAACTGGTGTGAATATTGATGTCTTATGTTACCCATTTGGTCATTACAACCAGAAAATAGAGATTCTGGCCAGAGAAACAGATTATAAAAAAGCTGTGACTGTAAATTTTGGTTTTTGTAAAGAAGACAGTCTTTTAATGCCGAGAATCTATATTCTGAGAGACACCAAGTTAGATACTTTTAAAAGGTTATTCTTAGTTTTCTAGATATTATAACTTAATTTTGGTTAAATTTAAAAATTAGTTCTTTGTTCATGAAATAATTGTGGAAAAAAAACTTCTTTTAGTAAACCCTCACTGGAGAGAAGAAACTTATTTATCAAGAAAAATTAAGATTGCAGCAATATCACATCCACCGTTATCTTTGGCTATAATCGCATCATATGGACTGAAAGCAGGTTATGATGTTAAGGTTCTTGACTTAGACTTATATGATGATCCTTGGAAAGAACTTAAAAAAACAGTTAAAGATTTTAACCCTTCAATAGTTGGAGTTACTTGCTTGACTCCTTTTTTTAACAAAGTTGTAAAAATCAGTTTAATTGTTAAGAAATTTTCCAAGGCAAAAGTTATTGTCGGAGGTCCACACGCAACTGCCCTTCCTAACAATTTATTGAATAATAAAAGCATTGATGTGGTTGTCGTTGGAGAAGGAGAACCAGCTTTTGAATCTTTATTTAAAAATGACTTTCAAAATTTGGAATCTGTCAAAAATATTGCTTTTAAAAAAGGAGAACTCATAATTAGAAATCCTTCAAGCAAAGAAGTCTATAATCCTAATCTAATACCTTATCCTTCCTGGCATTTATTTGAATTAGAAAAATATGTCAATTCTTATATTCTAAGCAGAAAAAATCCTGTTGGTCCAATAGAAACTAGTCGGGGTTGTCCATATTCTTGTATTTATTGTAATAAGACAATTTTTGGAACAAGAGTGAGATATAAATCTGTTTTGAGAGTTGTTGATGAAATGAGATTCTATCTTAGTTCCGGATTTAAAGAGTTGCATATTCAAGATGACTTATTCTCATTTGATTTGAAAAGAGCAAAAAATATTTGTGATACAATAATCAGCGAGAAGTTAGTTTTTCCATGGGTATTGCTAAATGGTATACGTGTTGATTCTGTTGATGAGGAACTTTTTGTTAAATTAAAAAAATCAGGTTGCTACATGGTTTCCTTTGGCATAGAATCTGGAAGCCAAAAAGTTTTGGACAGCATACCTAAAAAGATAAAATTAAAAGATGTTGAAACAGCTGTGAATCTGGCTAAAAAATCAGGGTTAATGACTTTTGGATTCTTTTTGTTTGGTCTGCCGGCAGAAACAAGAGAAACAATGCAGCAAACAATAGATTTTTCAAAAAAGCTTAACTTAGATATTGCTAAATTTGCTATTGTTACTCCATTTCCAGGAACTAAACTGTTTGATTATCTGGATTCATCAGGTTTGATAAATACTTATGATTGGTCAAAGTATTTTCAACACTCACCAACTTCTAAAGTGTTTAAACACCCAAATGTTTCTTGGGATGATGTAAACTATTTTTATAACAATGCGTACAAAACATACTACTTAAGATCCGGATATGTTTTTAGAAGATTTATCTTAAGCCTTAAAAATCGTACTCTTATAAGGGATGTTTTATCTTTTATTAAGATAAATTTGTCGTTTTAGCTATGACTTTATGTATATAATATTTTTTCGGATAACCACTACTTTCTGGTCTTATATCTTCAATATTATATGTTATGAAACTTTCTAATTGGTATGAATTTTTCATCTTCTTACAATAATTAGTTTCGCGCCAGTAGATATCACAGTAGGTGTCTTCAAAGAACAAGAAACATTCATCATTTTTGAAAAAAACATTTTTTTCAATAAAATTTTTTGTGCTTATGACTTCTTTGCTCATCACAGCCTTTAGAACTGTCGGCATCTCAGTTATTAATATACAGTTATTATCTTTTAAATCATATCTGAGCAAATCAGGAATGTTTGTTTCCAGATAATGGTCTGGCGAAAAACTTTTCTGAACGTTAATGATATGAGGAACAAATGATATGACTATGATGACAAAAACAATTATAACTGTCTTTATCAAGCCCAATCTCTTACCTATCAATGTTATTAAATAATAGGTTCCGATGCCTGCAAATACTGCTAACAATGGATAAATACTAATAAGAAATCTGGTTGGAGAATCAAAATGGAGTGAAAATATTATTAAAAAAGGAATTATTAAACTAATAAGAAATTTAGATTCTTTCTTAAATAATCTAAATCCGATAACAATTCCGACAAGATAAAGAATGGAGAATATGAAAGGATGAATGTTGTTATATACTAATCCTATGAATGTTTCTTTGTTTCTTAATATGTGTGTTAAGTTCCAATTACTTTTCACCTCGTCTTGCGTGTTTTGAGCTGCGTTGTCAGAAACGATGTAAAAATTGAGAATTTGCATCAAATTAGGGATTATTAGAATACATATTATTAAGAAAGCCAATAAAAACCTTGTATTAACCATTTTTTTGTAATCACAGTTAAATATTTTTAAGCCTAAAAAAAACAATATTATAAGAAGATAGTTCTCTGCTCTAAATAACGCGGTAAATCCTATAAGGCTAATAGTCAAAGCTAATGACTTAAAAGATTTTGTCTCATAATAATAAATCATGGAGATTAATGTTATTATCAAGAAAAATGAGGATGACACATTATTAACCGCAGTCCCAGAGTACAACATCGTCGTTGGTATGAGTGAAAAAATAAAAGCCGACCACAAAGCAATACTCTTGTTTTTTAAAAGTTTAAACGCCAGGAAAAAAACACTCAAAACGGTTATTGTTCCAAAGAAACTCGAAGTAAATAATGCAACTCCACTCGATACTCCAAACACACTAAATATTATGCTCAACAAGAAAGACCAACCTATAGGATGCCTGAAAAAATATTGTGAAAATTCCTCATGAGTTATAAACATCTTTGCTCTTTCTAAAGCCCAAGGCTCATCTATGTACCACCTGTGAAAGTGTTGTATGAAGAAGAATCTTATAAGAAAAGATGATAACAGTATTAATATGATTATTAACCACGTTTTTCTATCCAAACCACCAAATAGTTTCAGGATTTCTTTTCTGTTAAAATATATCGCTATGAGAAGAACAATAAATATGATGTATGCAAATATCGATATGTATTTTGTATGATCTGTTGTTATTAAAGTTATTATGTCAATCATTCTAAATTTTATGCGACTTTGTAAATCTTAACAAAATCGTTATTCACTCTTATTTCCTTTATTAAACTTATGTTTAGGATTTTTATTATTTGATAATCACTCCTTATCTCAGTTGTATATAACGATGTTTCCAGCACCAAATCACCTTTTTCAAAATTGTTTTTAAACACCGTGTTTGCATCTTCAAACTTAAGATACTTTATTGGAATTAAGTTAATGTTTGTTATTGATTCATTAACATAGCCAACATACGGATAAGCAAAATTAAGATACGTATATAAGTCAACCCAGATAGTTACATTTGAAGAATTTGCATAACTATTTTGTTCTTCGTTAATATATATTAATGCTTCCTGCTGTGCTTTGATAACATCAATATACCGCATATTCTCCTCATAATTAAAACTTGTCTTTGAATGATAAGTTGAAATAGAAAGACCGATGAATAATAATACAAAAAGTATGATATACAATCTTTTTTTTAAAACAAGCAAAGCTTTATCAGTCACAAGGATGAAAAATATGGGGACGACTGGAAGAATATGTCTTAAGAAACCAAGATTAACCCAGCTGAAAAATACCAGATACATTACAAACATGATCATTAAAGAAGCAATTCTTGAGTCAAAAACACTTTTTTTATTTTTAATGAAAAAAAAGATTACCAGGACAGTTAACATAATTCTATACTGATCTACTATTATAAACTTAAAATAAAATGCGAAGTTGTTGATAAATTGCTGAATTGTAGAATGCTGATTATAACTAGGTTCAGTAATCAACAAACCAGTCATCAGATAATGAAACAAATACCATGCAACAAGCGCCAGGATTGGTGTTGAATAATTAACGATTTTAGCAAAGAGCTCTTTTTTACTAATCCTATTCTTATATTTTATGAATATATACGCTATAATTGAAATTATGGCAAAAACACCCTGCTCTTTTAACAAAACCAGAACTATTCCAGAAAATAAGTATGCATAATATTTCTCCTTAAAAGCAAAGTAAAAACACATCAAAGAAAACGCTGCAACAGCCATTTCTGGGAATAATCTGCTTGATTGAGAGAAAAAAATAGGCGTGAACAGCAGCAGCAAAGCAGCGATAAACCCTGTTTTTGAACTATATAATTCTTTACCAACCAGGTATGTGAAGAAAAGTGTTAGAACAGCAAATATCAAGACAACGAAGTGAGAAATAAAAACAGAGTAACCAAACACCAAATATGTTGATGCAAGAATCTCATAAAACATCACTGGATGAGATGAATCAGATATATAAGATGAAACCCAAGGATGCTTCCTAACACTTGTTAATTCCATCTGTGCGGGTATTCCAATACCCCTAAAAATAGGATTTAAGTTATTCTCTGATATTAGGAGACTTATAGGAACATACCAAAAAGCTGCATCATCAAAGTAAGGAGTATATAATGTTGGCGACTTCACACTTATAACTATTAAACATAAAAGGACAAACACAAACAAATTTCTCAAAAAATCTTTTTTCACAATCAAAACCTCAAAAAGCTGATTATTATAACCAGTAACGCTCCGATGAACTGGAATGGCGCATACGGAATCCTCTTTTGGATTAGCAAAGCCCCAACTTTCATCTTTCCAGCTTTGTTCCACTCTTGAATCTTTTGAATTTCAATTCTTGATAGGCCTTCTGGTTTATTTTCTATAACCCCTTTTTTGTTGATTTTTTCATGCAAAAACATGAATATGCTTATCTTGACATCAGGTTTAACAGTGTATCTGTCACCTTCTTTGATAATTTTTTCACACAAGTTCATTCCAGGTTTCAAGTTAGGAATATCCACGTGAACACCAAACTTGAAGTAAGCCAAATATACAAGGAAGTAAACAAAAAACAAGAACAAAATCAGTTGATAAACAAAACTTGAAAGGAAACTGGATGAAAAAATATTGCCGCTATCAAAGATCAATCTTATTAGCGCAGTAGTATAGAATAATTTTATTAGTTTCATATTAAGAATTTTTTCCATTCGATCAAATATTAAGAATAAAATAATGGCGCTTAAAAACAAGTTAAGTCTTAATCCAAAAGCATCACTTACAAATTGTATAACCCATTGAAAAGAAAAAAATGCGATAGCGACATTTAAGATAATCATTGGTTTAAAAGATTCTTTTAAAGTGTTGACAATATCTTTCTTTGTGACTTGAAAAATCATGAATATGCAAAACAAGAAAAAAATAGGAACAAAAGTATATGTTAGCAGATCATACGAATAAAGATGAAATATGTCAACAAAAACTAGTTCGACAGGTATTAGTGATGAGAAAGCCAAGAATAACTTTCCATCTCCGGCATTCCAGAAATTAACGTGCCAAAGCAAAAAACCAATTAAAAAAACAAACAAGAAATTAATCAAGAAATTAATCCTAAACTCATAAAATGAATCTATTAGATTAATAGTTACACCAAAGCAAAGAAATATCACCACATTTTTGTTGTATATTTTTCTTTTTTTTATGTCATTAAAACTAGATATTAAACCAAGAATAACAATAAGAAAAATCAAAATCAATGTTTTTAGGTTAATATCTAACATGATTAATCCTCAGTATTAGATACAGTTATTGAATCTGTATGGCTTGGATTACTATTGAATTCTGAATTTGCATGAGTGCAATTATTGTGTGCTGTTCCTGTGTTGCTGTTGTGTGTGCAGTTTGTGTGGCTTGCTGCTGTTCCTGTTTCGCTTCCGTGGCTGCAGTTTGTGTGGCTTGCTGCTGTTCCTGTTTCGCTGTTGTGGCTGCAGTTTGTGTGTGCTGTTCCTGTGTTGCTGTTGTGTGTGCAGTTTGTGTGGCTTGCTGCTGTTCCTGTTTCGCTGTTGTGTGTGCAGTTTGTGTGTGCTGTTCCTGTTTCGCTGTTGTGTGTGCAGTTGTTGTGTGCTGTTCCTGTTTCGCTTGCGTGGCTGCAGTTTGTGTGTGCGCTTCCTGTTTCGCTGTTGTGTGTGCAGTTTGTGTGGCTTGCTGCTGTTCCTGTTTCGCTGTTGTGTGTGCAGTTTGTGTGTGCTGCTCCTGTTTCGCTGTTGTGTGTGCAGTTGTTG
>JAHJQL010000007.1 GCA_018819065.1 Nanobdellota archaeon
AATCGAGAGTAAAAGCTTAACAGCCCTTTCCAACAAGACTCTATTTCGAATAGAGTCTATTTGTGGGTTGAGCCGAATATTTGGCTCTCCCATAAAATTCTATAAGAATAACGACTTAAAGTATTTATTGGATGAAGCCCTCAAACCTTACTCTTCGGACTTTGTCCTCATCCCTTCAAAAGAATATAACAGGTATTAAGTTCAATAATTTTTAGTGGCTAAACGGTGGAAGGGGGGACATTTCTTGACGAAAATAAAGTCAGCCTATCGAAACATTTAATAAATATTGTATATTATAACTCCATATGGCAAAATTTTTAGACACTACTGGTGTTTCAAATGAATTAGCTCAAATTATTAAAAGTGCAAAAGAAAGGTTAATTATCATTAGTCCATATTTGCAAATTTCTGATAGATTTAAGGAAATGTTGGAAGATCAAGACAGAATGAAATTAGATATTAGAATTATCTATGGCAAGAGTGAACTTCAACCACATGAAAGTAACTGGCTAAAGTCTTTAAAATCAGTTAGAACAAGTATATGTAAAAATTTACATGCAAAATGTTATTTAAATGAAAAAGAAGCTTTAATTTCTTCAATGAATTTTTATGAATTTTCTCAATTAAACAATAATGAGATGGGAATTGTTGTTTATAAATCAGAAGATACCCAATTGTATAATGATATTTACGAAGAAGCAAAAAGATTAATCCGAATTAGTGATGAAATCAAAATAACTATTGAAAAAGTAATTCCTAAAGAAGAATTGAATAAAAAAGGAGAGGGATTTTGTATTCGTTGTGGAAATAAAATAAAAATTAATCCTAAATCTCCTTATTGTTTAAATGATTTTAAAACATGGAAGAGAATTAAGAATGAAGCGTATGTAGAAAAAACAGGGCTGTGTCATATATGTGGTAAACCAAATGCGTCATCTATGGAGAAACCTGTTTGTATAGACTGTTATAATAAGAATAAAAAATTATTCAAAAATTAATATTTTACATTACAATCTTTTTGATATATCAAAATGTCCCTTTTGACGATTGTTCTTTCTTATTGAAACATGTTATTTAATTCTTCTGTTGAATATACTGTTATAATCTTTTGCTGTTTTAGTGCTTTGTCTTGGCTCCATATAGGACAACGTAATTTCAAGGCAAGAGCAAAGTATTCTACATCATTTTCATCTGGGCAGATTATTTTTGCTTCTGAAATGTGCTTTTCTGTTTCTTCATTAGGAATAGTTTTTATTTTCTTCTTGAGTAAATCTAGGATTTCTTCTAGTTCTTCTTTGCTTCGTTCTGTCTTCTTTATGATTAATTTTGCATATTTGTCAAATTCTTCGAATATAAATTCTGGTGCAAATACTTGTATGTCTTCATGAAGTATTAATTCTTCAGTCTTTCCTCTTTTGATTAGGACAGAGAATAAAACATTTGCATCAATCACTAAATCCATTTTATATTTTCCTTCTTTTGGCTAGGTTAGCATTCAGTTCTTTTCCTAATCTTAGTGCGTCTTCTTCTGTGAACGTACTTTTTGCTTTAAACTTTTTTATAAGTTCTAAGTCCTTGATTTTTTCGTTGAAAGCTTCCCTAGCTATTGCGCTCCAATTCATTTCTGCAAAATTATCCATTCTACTTTTTAGATCTTGCGGTATTGATAATGTTACGTTTACCATTTTATATCACCTCACAACATTATGTGTATTATGTGTTAATACGTATTAATATTTAAATCTTATGTTTTTAACACCCCCTACGACTAACTAACAACTGCACGACGAAATGTTACACTTGACGATTGTTGTTGACTGCTCACTTTGTTAGCCTGATCAATCACGATGCCACTAAAAATTACTCTTCGTCGCTTCGCTCCTCGCCTAAGCTAACTTCATATACCGCGTTATGAGCCGGCTTCGGGAAACTAACATCGATTAAACTCAATCGAATTTTCACTAAGATGTTCTTTTAGAAAAAGAACCAAAAAAAGAGTTGGGGGCGGTGCTTCGCACAGATACACTCCCTTCGGTCGAAATATGATACGATTAAGGGGGCGTTCTTAAAAAAACTAGTCAAGGACTTTAGTTTTAGGACAAAGTTTATATATTAGTTCATCTTAAGAATATAAGGTGATAAATATGATTTCTGGTAAAGAAAAAGAGCGTGAATTAATTATTAAATTGTCTAAAGAAAATAAAACTTGTCGAGA
>JAHJQL010000035.1 GCA_018819065.1 Nanobdellota archaeon
AGATTCATGATGAAATTTTGAAATTATTAAAACTAAAGAAATTTTCTGATTCAGAGTGGGGGCTTTCCTAAAACCAAACTTTCTCAAGCTTCGCTTTCGAACTTTTCCCACTTCGTAGGAAAAGGCAATTAACAGGGCTTAGTTGCAATTTGCCCCCTCGCTACGAAACGAAAAATGAACGGAAGCCCCCACCGAGTGCCTATGGCACAGATTGGGAAAACTTCGTTTTTCAATTTTTATTATTGGTCGCCTTTCTCTATTTCTAACAGAAGTGAAATATCATTCAATTCTATTATGTTCTTTATTTTTAATCCTGAACTTCCTACAATTCTCTTAATTTTATCTTTGGAAAATCTTTCTGAAATAAACCTGTCTGTATAGACAAGATCTTCATCAGAGCCTTTAACAATTAATCCAATCCTGTTATAAAACTCAACTTGTGTTTCTTTGGCTTTTTCTGAATAAACACTTAAAAAAATTATTCCATTTGATTTAATAAACTCGCTTACTTTTCTTAAAAATATTTTTTGCGTTTCTAAGTCCATATTTCCAAATGTATTGAACATGCAAATTATGTAATCAAAAGATTCTTTGGGAAATTTTGAATCTTTTATATCTTCATTCAATATGGTTAAATTATTGTAACTACCAAGAACTCGTTTAGAGTAATCTACCATTGTTCTACTATAATCAATCCCAAACACTCTTTTACATTTTTTTGATAATAATTTTATATGTCTACCTTCTCCAGAACCAACATCTAACACTACTGAATCTGTTTTTATATTCTTAACTAAAAACATATCTTCTTTTTCAAGATACTCTTTTAATTTTTCAGGCCAGTATTTCTCGTCCAATATTTTATGGCCTTCTATACTCTCATAAAATTTCATTTTCATTCACCAATATCTAACATAAATCCTCCAATTCTATATTCTGGCATTTTTTGTTTTGAAACATTAATCATCCTACTAAGATATTCATTAATTTCCTTAGGAGAAACAGAAGATCTATGCCTTAGAGATAATCTTGAAAGCAATCCATAATCTGGAGAATCATCTATTGCTAAATCTTTTCCAGTTTGTTGATGATATTCAGTTTTAACATCTTGATCTCTTTCTAAATCATTAAACCATGGTGTTCCTCTGAGCGGCATCCCTACAGAAATATATAATCTTTCAACACACCCATCTACTTCCATAAGTTTTTCTAATGAACGGAGGTTCGTTTCTAATGTTTCTCTCGATTCCTTTGGCAATCCCAATAAATAGGCAATTGTGGTTTTTACTCCACCAACATCATAAATAGTCTGAATTATCCTTGCTGTTTCTTCAACACTTATGCCTCTTTTATTCATTCCAGATAAAACAATTGGATCATAATGCTCTGAACCAAAGAATAGATTAAAGATACCAATTCTCTCTAAATCTTGAGCCATCTCTTTTAATTCACTTTGGTTCATCTCAGCCATATCAGGAAGATAACCATAGGCTCTTATTCTTGCCCTTACATCGTTTGGTCTGGCCTCTGCAATTTGTTTAATCTTTCTAGAAGTTACTGGAAAAATATCATCAGCCATGTAAAATATCTCTGCTCCATGCGTTTGATTTAGATGTCTTATTTGCTGCCAAAGTTTTTCGGGAGGCAAAGCTCTTCCTTGTTCTTCAGAAGAAGTGCAATAACTACAAACTCCTTCTCTGATTGCTTTCATACATCCTCTAAAACTGAACAATGCTAATGGTGGAACTATCCATGGATCAAACCCTGAATTTTGAGCCTCAAGATATTTCGTTAATCTTTCCTCAACATTTTCATGTCTTGAGAAGTCCCATAGTGACATTTTCTTTAAGTCAGTAAATTGGGAAAATGAAAATTTAGGTCTCCCATCTATTCCTCTATACCATAGGTTTGGAATTTCTTCAGAATTTTTGCCATCAATCAATCCTACTAAAGATTCTTCTCCATCTCTTTGGACAACAAAATCAATATACGGATGATTTTTGAGAATTAATTGAGGCATCATAGAAGCATTTGGGCCCCCTAGGACAATTCTTGTTTGTGAGTTATGAGATTTAACAGCTCTTGCTATATCAACGCAATTTCTGTGGTTTGAAAACCAATCTGTTAATCCAAGAATATCGTACTGAGACGCTTCTTCAGTAATATCTTCAATACTTCTATTAGGGTCAAATACCTTTGTTTCGTGATCTTGCTTAGAAAACTCATTCGCCCAACTACCCAAAACTGCTAATCCTGTTTCAGGAGGCCTTTCTATTGAGCCATATGCCTGTCTTTGATTTCCACGCGCATCTAAATTTGGCTGAATTAAAGCAACTTTCATTTTAACCACGACAAAGTAACAATAGATATAATTCAAAAGTATAAGAAAGTTTTTAGCTAATTTTAATCAAAAAGAGTAATATTTATAAATAATAGTTAATATATGATAATATTATGGTAGATTTAGACCAAAAAGATAGAAAACTGCTTTATGAACTAGATTGTAATAGTAGGCAGACCATTCAACAATTGGCAAGGAAAATAGGACTGAGCAAAGATGCGGTAAAATACAGAATTAACAGATTGCTCAAAGATGAAATAATAAAATCATTCAATGCAGTCATAGATACTGGAAAATTGGGATTCACAAGTTTTAGACTTTTCATAAAATTTTATCAACTTTCACCAGAAAAAGAAAAAGAGATTTTAGCTTTTCTCCAAAAAAATAAAAATTTAGTATGGTTCGTTCAAGTAGAGGGCAACTGGGATATTAATACATGGTTCTTATACAAATCCTTGGAAGAAATGAATTCTTTTTGGACAGAATTGCTTACAAAATATAATAACTTTATTGAAAGAAGAGAATTTGGAATTTATTCAAATGTAACTTATTTTAGCAGAGCATATCTTTTGAAAACTGAAAAAAATATCTTTTCAATGCCTATCATATCATTACCAAAAAAAGAAAAAATAGATAAGTCTGATCTTAAAATAATAGAATTACTTTCAAAAAATGCTAGAATGTCAATAGTTGATATTTCTCAAGAAACTGGCTTAACCCCTAAAACTGTAATCAATAAAATAAAACGACTTGAAAAAGAGAAGATAATTGTTGGATATAGAGCAGAATTCAATCTTGAAAAACTAGGATTAAAATATTACAAAATTCATATTACTACATTTAACACAACTTCTGAAAAAATCAAGCAATTGAAGCAGTATATCCAACAGAATCCAAATATTATATATCATGATGAAGTTCTTGGTGGTTATGATATTGAGATAGAAATTCAAATAGAAGACGAAAACAAATTAAGAGAATTGATAGAAGAAATTAGAGAAAGATTTTCCAATATTATCAAAGATTATGAGATGCTGCATTACTACAAAGAACATAGATTAAGATTCTTTCCTTCTCTATGAGGGCGACCAATCTTCTTTTTTTGAAAAAAAGAAGCAAAAAATAACGGCGGGGGCTTCCTAACGACTAACTGAAAACGAAAAACGCTCGGGAGCAAACTTTGATTTTTTGCCTTCAGCATCGTTGCACTAAAAATCAACCACTCCAAGTATTCGTGGGCAACTAACAGGTGAAGCCGTCCCGTAATTATTTTTTGGTGAGTATTGAATAGGTACTTCATTAAAGAAAAATGATTCTTTCTCCTTTAGCAGCTATTAGCTACTGATAATCTCCAGATTTTCTGGAGATTATGTGCTATACATGCCAAGTTCATCTCAATTTTGACTTTTTCAAGTCCTCTAAGCAGGAATTCCCTAAATCCAAAGTTTTGTTTTAGGTTTCCAA
>JAHJQL010000036.1 GCA_018819065.1 Nanobdellota archaeon
AAACTGTTCATGACCCATCCACCTATTGAGGAGAGAATTAAAAGACTTGAAGCCATGTAGTTATTTGAAGAAACTTTCTGATTTTTCTATTATTTCTCTTTAAAAAAAAGAGATTTCTGTCATAGATAAAACGTTATTCCGAAATATTTAAATATGTTTTTTAATTACTACTTTAAAGTGGGGTCTTAAAAATGTTGAAAACTATTGAAAAAAACACTATTTATTCATTTGATTTAGCCAAGAAAGATATCAGAAAACTACAAGAAGAAACTGATGAACTAAGAAGGACACAACAAAGAATAATCGACATGCTAGACGACTTAAAAACAAGCGATGTACAGCTCTACAAAAAAATAAACGAACTAAACATCAAGATGTCAAAACCAGTCGATAAAACAACAGTCATAGTTAGAGAAGGAGAAATCGCAACTGGTTTTGTAGCCTCAAAAACAGGAAAAAGCTTTCATAAGACAAACTGCCCATTTGCACAGAATATAAACCCGAAAAACAAGCTAACATACAAGTCAAAGATGAAGGCTTTAAACAAAGGCTTCAAAGCCTGCAAGTGCATAAATAAGAAATAATTTTTATTCTTTACAGAATAATTTTTTCACGAGATATTAAAAAGTGACGCATTGTTTCGTTCTATAGGTGTATTTAACAATGGATGAATTAGCCGGACCACTAATTGAACCTTTCTACAAACAAGTAGGTGATGCACTGATTGGTATGACGACTATAAGCAGAAATGAACATGCAGAACTATACCATTCAACGATGTTTGGCACAAAAGAAAATCCAAAATATGTGTTGGCAACGAGTGAAAACTTATTAATTGAGTTTGGAATCGCAGGAATGGTAAAATCAATCACGAAAAAAAGTGATAGGGGGTATGAAAAAATTCTTAACCGTGACGGTCAAGGAAATTACACTATAAACGAAACACTAATTAAACCTTTCGAAAACACGACAATCAAAACAAATCAAAAAAATAATGATTCATTAGAAAAACTCATAAACTATGCTTATGAACGAGTCGGCGCACTTCCTGATGACGAGTGGAGTACCATTCAAAAAAAATTTAAGAATTATGATGCAAACAGGGTGATTGCAAGATTTAAGGATTTTAGGAAGCTTGTTGGTTACAACGGAATAATACCTGATTTTGACGAGCACCAAGTACCGGTTGTTACGACAATGACTGGTTGCCCAAAAAAGTGTGTCTACTGCTGCATTGGTGGAAAAGTAGAAGTTTATTCCTCAGAAAAAATAATGGATAACATTCAACTCGCAAAAGAAGTCCTTAAAACATATCACAAACCAATCATACCAGAATTATACGAAGGATTCATCAACGCTTCAGACATACTTTGGCACAATATTTTAAAAAGTGAACTTGACCCTCTTGAAATAGTCGCACTCTACAAAGAAGCTTTTCCAAATGTTCAGAACCTTGGAACTTTCTTTGGCGTTGAAAACATACTAAAAGTTGGTCCTGAATATCTAAAATCTCTGATGTATAATTTAGGCGCGAAAAACAAAAAAGACAAAGGTTTTGGAAAAGGCATAACTAAAGGATATGTTGGAATAGAAACAGGACATTCTCAAGGATCAAAACTGCTTGGAAAAAAACATTCTTTCAAAAACAAGGTCGATGCTATAAACATTCTCAAACAGGCAAACATAGGTGTAAAAGAGATAATACAAGTAGGTGTTTTTGGAAAAGGTTTCTATGAAAAAGAAGAAGATATTGGAAAGCCTAACAAGTTCATAAGTTCAAGAGAAGCAATGGATGCAACGATAAAGTTTGTATTAGAAACTGCACCCTACAGAGTGATGTTATCTGAATTTACAATTCTAGAAGACCTTCCAATAGAAAAGCTTATCAAAAAAGGACAAATAGTTCCCTACGATAATAATGACGAAGTCAAAAACGAGATTGATTACTTTGTTGAAAAAGTCAAAAAGGTTCATAGAAAAAGAGAAGTTAAGTGGCAGGGGCAGGATTGGAAGCATCCAGATTATGAACCACCAATAGAGCTTGACTATCAAGAATACATTGGCGGATGGAAGAAAACTGCATATAACTAAATATTGTTGTTAATTAAGAATGAGTAATTGCTTCCTTTATCAACATAATCAATATTTCCTTCCTCTTGAACTATTATGTTATACAAAGAATTCACAACACTTTTTGGTTCACCAATCAAAACAGGAAGTTCCCATCTTGAATCTGATTCAAAACAATGATTGGTAATAACATATTGATATTTATGAGCAAATCTCATTTCATTCACAGAATCCTCTGCTCGAAGTTCTAATTCTTTAATAAGATATCTGGTGAGTGTTTTTCCATTTTTCTCGGCTCTTTTAATTAATGAATCAAGCATCAAGTCAGGAAGATAATCTTCTAATCTAGTCCCTTGTTCAGTTAATTCTTTGATTTCTTGTACATGAAAAGGAGAGATAAAAGTTGATGCAAAATCAACGGACGTTTCATATTTTTTCTTTAAAAAATCAAGTGTTTTATAATAAGATTCAAGCAAAACAACACCATGGTTTTCTAATGCTGAATCAAGTTCGTCTAAATATATCCTTTGTTCAACCCCTCTGCATTCAAATTGGTAGTATTTTCCTTTATTTCCATCAAAACCTAAATCCTCTTCGTTTCCTGTGTGTCTTTCTGTTTTAGTTTTTCTGACTTTTACTTGACATACATTAGGAAAATATAATTTTCTTTCCCATTCCATTATAGGCCCCTTACCAACTCCTGATGGACCTGAGATTATGATGAGATGAGGTTTATCTTTCTCTTCTGTTAAAGTCCAATAATTACCATATGATGGACATGCATTATTCTTAAGTCGCTCTAATTCATTTTCAGCTTCTTCACAAGTTTAAAAAAATATCAAAAGTTTTTCAAAGAACTAATCTTCTTGATCGTCGTCTTCGTCAGACTCTTCTTGTTCATCAGATTCAGGTTCTTTATTTTTAGAGGTTCTTACGTCTTTCTTTTCGCTTCCTTTCTCTAACAAAACAACTTTTTGAGCTTGTTTTCCTCGCTCAGTATCTGCTTCTTCAAAGGATACAACATCATTATCCTTTAGAAATTTTCCATCTGCTATCGCGCTGTGATGAACAAAGTAATCTTTTTCATCTTCGCCTTGGATAAATCCAAATCCTTTGTTTCGGTTAAACCACTTTACTGTTCCTTTCATTTTGTTCCTCCTATAAACGTTCAAACAACTTTGAACGACAAGACTAGACTTACCTATTTATTTTTAAAGGTTTTGCAATAATAGTCAAGGACTTTAGTTTTAGGACAAAGTTTATATATTAGTTCATCTTAAGAATATAAGGTGATAAATATGATTTCTGGTAAAGAAAAAGAGCGTGAATTAATTATTAAATTGTCTAAAGAAAATAAAACTTGTCG
>JAHJQL010000037.1 GCA_018819065.1 Nanobdellota archaeon
GATAAAAAACGTTACAGCAATAAACAACCAATACTATAGCCAAGTGTTCTTAGAAGAAAACCTGAGCCAAAACATAACAACAGGAGAAATTGTCAAAATATATAATCAATCAAAACCAAGCGGCTGGTTCAACATAACACTAACAAATCTCCATCAAGGAGAAAACAACATAACAATATTAGGAGAACGAATGGGATTGACTGGCCCATCAAGAACAATAAATGTGTTCTACGACAACGAGGCACCAAAAATAAACATATCAAACATACCAAGCAACCTGACAACAAACACAACAACTTTCAACTTCACAATAACAGACAACTACAACATAACATTGCCAACACTACTAGTTAATATCACCAACGGAACAAACAGCACATTGCACGTTTGGAGTGGGGGAACAAGCTATAACACAACAGGCTGGAACTTAGGACAAAACATAACCTGCACAGGAACAAGGTACGCACAAGCATGCCAATTCACAGCAACACTAAACGATGGAACGTACAACATGACATTCCAAGTCAACGACACAGTCAACAACCAAAACATAACACAGAAAACAAGCATTATAGTAGCATCTCAAGTAACCTCTCCAACTCAGATAATTGATACAGGTGCAACAACAGACAGCCGATCACAGCTAAACGCGACATGGACAAATGTTACAAACCAAACTTATTTTAGCCACTACGAACTAGCAGTTGGAAAAGCCATCTATCCAAACGCAAGCTTTAATGATACAAAAAACTGGTTTAGCGTTGGAAGCAACACATCCTACCAAATAATGAATATGACGCTCATACCAGGACAGATGTATTACATCCACGTACGAACAGTCAACATATTTGGCGCAACATCACAAGTCAAAAACACAGACGGAATAGCAATAGAAGACAACTCACCACCAGAATACATCCCTGGAAGCTCAGTCTGGGTCGGAACGGACTCAAATAATTTGTGGACAAACGAGAACTCAACACTCAGAGGACTCTGGAACTTCACAGACAATGAGACAGGCATAAACAAATTCATGTTTGCGATAGGAACTGCTAAGTATCCACAGTCAGGATGGGATAGTGTGTTAGCACAAAAAGAAACGACAAACTTTGGATTCAACGAATCAGGACTAACATTGCAACAGAACAAGTCATACTATTTCAGCGTAAAAGCAAAGAACGGATACCAATACGGGTTTGGATGGTCTGACTGGTACAGCAGCGAGTACATAAAACAAGACTTAACAACACCAACAGGTGGAAGCATAAGCTACCAACCAGGAAACTACACTGCAGGTTCAATAACACTGACATACCTAACAGGAGATGACTACTTATCAGGCTATAACTATGGTCAGTTATTAATGAAAAAGACTAATTACAGTTCCATAAACGGTGGATGCAATGCTTACTCAGATTATGAAACTCTAAACGTTTCAATGGTAAAAGTTGACACTCCAACTAGTTACTTCTACACAAGCCTGCAAGATGGTAAATGCTACAAGTTTGGATTGAAGGTTTATGACAAGGCAGGAAACAGTGTGATATACACATTAGGAAATGAAGACTACAACGTGACCGCTGATTCAACCGCTCCATCAACTGTGATGATAACTGATGATGGAGTAATAACAGGATCAAGAAACCTGTTATTCTCATGGACAGAAGCAATAGATCCACACACAGGAATAAGAAATTATCAATACGCCCTTGGAACAACGCCAGGAGCTGACAACATAGTAAATTTTACAAGCAATAACCTGACGAGAACCTTAACACTAAACAACTTACCACTACAAGACGAGCAGATATACTATCTAACAGTCAAAGCATACAACAGAGTGGGCCTCGTCTCAACAAGCTACAGTGATGGAGTACTATACCTTGACATGGACACACCAACAGCATTAACAGTTGTAAAAGTGGCAAACGACACTAATGCAAGCAACGGATACCACGACTTTGACAATGATACAAACACCACCATTTTGTTAACAGGAGAAAACAGTTTGACATGCGCGTGGTCATACTATGATATAGATTACACTCAACCAAGCCAATTGACAAACTACTCATGGGCATGCACAAACACAGCCAATAACCCTGTAAACAGAACTGGAAACTATACTTGTGAGATAGAAACCCCCAACGAAGCAGTGTACACTGTGCATGTAAACTGCAAAGACGATGCTGGAAACAAGCAGCTAGCATCAGAAAACACAGACATAACATTCATCAAAGAGAACGAGCCCCCACAGATAAACATAACTTATCCTGAAAACAACATAATAGTTAATGGTGTGATAAGTGCAAATGTAAGCATATGGGATGTTTCAAACTATACTGCTAGGTATGAATTAAGAGAATATGTGAATAACACACTGATTATAAACCAAACTATTTCAAACCTGTCAAATATAACAATGAATACAACTGGGCTTGGAGGAGAATACATTTTCAGAGTGTTTGCAACAGATGATTACAACCACACAAGCAACGAGTCAGTAAACTTCGTGGTCAACAACAACGCTCCAACAGTTAGGATAATACTATCAAACACATACCAGAATTCAGACTTTAACTTTTCAATAGCCTCAACACTGTACTACAACATATCATACAACATAACAAACATCACAGGAACACTAATACAAAACAACTCTTGGAACAACACCCAACTAATCGCAGCTAATACAACCATAATAAGTGTGAGTGCATCCACACTGCCAGAAGGAGTCTACACTATAAGAGTCGTTGCAAGAGATAATAGTTCAAACATCACTGCAAACAAGAGTTTTATAATTGATAAGACTGCGCCTGAATATAGAGGAACTCTTCAAGTAGAACCAACAGAAATAATATATGAGAACGACACTATAAAGTTATACCTGAACTGGAAAGAAACAACATCTTTAGACAGCATATGGGTTGTGCACAACGCGAATGGAAGCAGTGTAAACTATACAGCGACAAATACAACTCCGGGAAGCCAGATATATGAGAATTTCACAAGATACAAGGTAGAGATACCATCATTCATGACTCGCACAAATCAAACAATCAACTACACTTGGTATGCAAGAGACAAGGCGGGAAACCAAAACAACACTTCAACAAACAATCTATACATAACTAACAGAGTTCCAAACATAACAACCACAAACCTTTCAAATGCGTTGTTAGGAGTGTCCTATCAGGAAAATGTCCTTTTCAATGATTCGGATGATAGCCATAACAATTCAGACTTTAGCTGCGCAGTAGAAGGACTTCCAATAACAACGATGATAATAGGAACGACAACCTGCAGATTGACTTGGGACTCTCCAACGCCAGTTGCCAACAATACAATAAATGTAACTGTAACAGATGGAATAAACACTACAAAAAAAGCATTCAACCTAACAGTGTTGCAAACAAGGGTGCACAACATAACAGTAAACACGAGCCACACAGTAACATCTGAGTACTGGCTAAACAATACATTGATGAGAATAATAACGACGAGCGGAAACACAAACACAACTCTGTTAGAATCAGCAAACTACACTTTAAAGCTGAAAATAGATAATTTGCAGATGACAACGAGTAACTTCAACATAACAAGCAATCTGGACGTATTCTTCCAGCTGCTAAACAAGAACACGATAGACAATAACGAGACAGGGATGGGGCTAAACAGAACGCGCATACCAGTAGAAGCGTATGTTTTTAGACTAAATGTTACACCAGAAAGAAACGGAACGTATGAGATGGCTTTCAACTACACAAAATACCCTTCAGTTACAACAAGCAAACTAAGAATAATAAAGCTAGGATACGATGAAACCACAGGAATAATAAACTATACAAATGCAACAAGCTTGACAACAACCCTTGACACGAGCAGACAACTAGTCTATGCAACAGTCTCAAACTTTTCAGCATTCATACTTGTAGAAGACACGACAGCCCCCTCTACTCCACCATCAGGTGGTGGAAGGGGTGGAGGATCATCACGTAGAAGTGGAGGGTCATTCTTCATACCACCACCAACTTGTAACGATAATATTTCAAACCAAGGAGAAATAGGTGTAGACTGCGGAGGACCATGCCCACCATGCCAAACCTGTCATGATACGATACAAAACCAAGGAGAAGAAGGAGTTGACTGCGGAGGACCATGCATTCGATGCATAGCCCCAACCTGTAATGATAGAATTAAGAATGGTGATGAGGAAGAAGTTGACTGTGGAGGATCATGCAGACTGTGCACACCAACACCAACCTGCACAGACGGAATACTTAATGGTGGAGAACAGGGAATAGACTGCGGAGGATCATGCATACCCTGTCCAGGATGTACGAACGGAATAAGAGATGCTGGAGAAGAAGGAGTTGACTGTGGAGGTGTGTGCGAACAAGAATGTGGACCTGAAGTGATAGAAAAACCAGTGGAAGTGAAAAAGACGCCTGCATACGTCTGGTTTATAGTATTAGGAATAATAATTATGGGTGGACTCGTAGCGATGTGGATATACAAAAAAGAAGAGCGAAAAGTCAAGAAGACAGCAGCGCAAGTTGCAGCAGAGCAAGAAGAAATTATAGATTTGCAAGATGAAGAAAGATCAGTAATGGCCAGATACATAAACAAGTACTTAGCGCAAGGATTCAAAGAAAACGATGTGAAAAACCAGTTACTAGTTGATGGATTTAGACAAACACACATTGACCTTGTGACTGCCGCAGTTATAAGAGACCTAAAAGTCCAAGAGATACAAGACTACATAACAGACTACACAAAGAAAGGATACACAGCAGATGAACTAAAAGAGTGGATCTTAAACCAAGGAATAGAAGAGTCACTGCTTAAAGAAGCAGAATCCAAATTACAAAGAGCAAAAGGAGATGCCAACCCCTCACAAAGTGAATTGTCAGATATAGACGTGGACAATCTCCTAGAAAAGAAAGAAAAGAGGTTGTAGGGTGTCCGCCAACATCCTACAACTTTTTTTTTTACTTAATAATTGAATATTAAAGGATAGTTTCTTCAACAACAATACTTAAATATCTGCAATGATATTTTTTTCTATGCCAAAAATGAAGTGGATAGTGTTGACTGGCGGAGTTCTCTCAGGATTAGGAAAAGGAATCGCATCTGCAAGCATAGGGATGCTGCTATCTTCTAAATACAAAATTATACCAATAAAGTGTGACGGGTATCTAAATGTTGATCCTGGAACGATGAACCCAATAGAACATGGAGAAGTGTATGTGCTTGAAGATGGCGGTGAAGTAGACATGGATTTTGGACATTATGAACGCTTCTTAGGAATTAATTGCAAATCAGAATGGAACCTAACAATGGGCAAAGTCTTTGACACAATAAGAAAAAAAGAGCGCAGAGGAGATTACTTGGGAAAGACAGTTCAGTACATACCTCACGTCACAAACCTAATAATTGAATGGTGGCTTAGTGTAGCCAGAAAAGAGAAAGCAGAAGTTGTGCTCATAGAGATAGGTGGCACAATCGGAGACATAGAAAACGAGCTCTACGTAGAAGCTGCAAGGCAGTTAAAAAAAATCGTTGGTGAACAAAACATAATGTATGCACACCTAACATACATACCAATACCTGCATGTGTGAATGAGCAGAAAAGCAAGCCAACACAGCAAAGCATAAACATTCTGCGGGAACGAGGGATAACACCAGACCTCATAATAGGGCGATCGGCTGAGATGCTCACAGATGAAATAAAAAATAAGATAGCAACTTTCTGCGATGTAAAAAAAGAAGCAGTGATATCAGGCTTAGACGTTGATAACATATACAAGATTCCATTGATATTTGAACAGGAAGGAGTCTCAAAGATTGTCAGCAAAGAACTGAACATAAAAGTAAAACTTAAACTGAAGAAATGGAAAGGATTGGTTAAGAACTTAGACTCTCCAGAAAAAAAAGTTCGGATAGCAATATGCGGTAAATATACGAGACTTGAAGATTCATACGCGAGTATAGTTGAAGCGCTAAAACACGCATCGGCACACCTTAAATGCAAAGTTGAGATAAACTTTGTAGAAACTTCAAAATTAGGAGATATTAGAAAAGAACTAGAAAAAATTGATGGTGTTATAATTCCAGGTGGATTTGGAGAGCGAGGAGTTGAGGGTAAAATAGAAGTGATAAAGTGTTGTCGTGAAACAAGAAAACCTTTGTTAGGGATATGTTATGGATTGCAATTATCAGTCGTCGAATTCGCAAGAAATGTTTGCGGACTAAAAAATGCTAACACAACAGAGATAAATGAGAAAACGCCATATACAGTAATAGATATACTTCCAGAGCAAAAAAACGTGTTAGAAAAAGGCGGCACTATGAGACTTGGAGCATATCCTGCAGTACTTCAGAAAGATACAAAGATATTTGACCTATACAAAAATGCGAATGTTTCAGAAAGGCATAGGCATAGATACGAAGTCAATCCTGAATATCATGAAATATTACAAAGAAACGGCATGGTATTCTCAGGAATGTCACCAGACAGGAAATTAGTGGAATTCATAGAGCTAAAAAACCATCCATACTTTGTAGGCTGCCAAGGACATCCAGAACTAAAATCAACACTACTAAAGCCTGCGCCACTATTCTATGGACTTGTGAGCGCAGCGATGATAAAAAATCAACAGTAAGCTTTATAAACAAACCTTTTTTACATGAAACAATGACAGAATATTGTATATCATGCAAGAAAAGCATTACAAATGAGAGTGGAGCGGCAAAGTTTAAGTGCCCAAACTGTAGCGAGTATGAAGTAATCAGGTGTAAAAACTGTCGACAAATAGTTGCGAAGTACACTTGTCCAAAATGCGGATTTACAGGACCAAACTAAATTCTTTAAAAAATGGCAAATGCAATTGTTACGATAAAAATAATGCCTGAATCCCCAGAGATAGACTTAAAATCATTAGAAACTCAAGCAAAAGAAAAAATAACTGCTTTTGCAGGCGAAGGAGAAACTAGAACTGAGATAGAGCCAATAGCATTTGGGCTAAAAGCAGTTAAGATAACATTTGTCATGGACGAAAAACTAGGCAGTCCAGACAAAGTCTCAGAAGAAATAAGCGCTTTAGAAGGCGTAAACTCAGCAGAAGTAGTTGATGTTAGACGAGCGATTGGTTAGTTCTTGAGAATATTTAACAATTTTCCTTCTTCAATATCACTTTTTAGACCTAGTGTTGAGAAGTGAGTCCTTGAAACCTTAAAGCCTTCATCTTTAATCTTTTTCATCAGCAAATCATATCTTGGAATTTGCAACTTGTTTTTCTTGCACAATTGGTGAATGTCATAAAACCCGCAAGTATCAATCTTTGACTCTTCAAGAATAATATTTAAAAAAAGTTTTAAATCACCGCTTGCAAACTTATACATTTTAGACACTAGTTTCTCATCCCATAAAGAACCAAGCCATAACGGACCAGCAATTCCAAGTAATCCATGTTCTTTTAAAGCTTCATCAACATCAGACTTGGATTTTTGACAACGGAAAAAAACTCGAAAGTAATGATCTTTGCTGTAAGAAAATATTGGAACTAACGCTTTGTCATACTGAGCAGCCACAAGCTGAATCTTTCGGGTTAAAATCCTGATGCCAATCTCATGCTTTAGTTCATTCCTCAAAGGAGCAGCCCAATACTTCCTCATACAAGCATCTGGATACGTTCCTGCAAGAGCTGATGTGTCAGTTGCAGTAACTGCCAGTATGCCATTTCTTGAAATTCTCTTAACAGCAGAGTCTAAAAAAGGGTTTGGAGTGCCAAAAGGATCAATGTCAATATAGTCAAACCCAAAACCCTCCAAAAGGAACAAGTTAGCATCATCATTTGAAATAATGATTTCTTTGTCAGGCAGTTTGTTAAGAGAAAAATTATTCTTTAAAATCTGATAAAAATCTTCCTTGTAGTCGTTGAAGTACAAAGTTTTCATCTTGCTCTTTTTTAGCTCAAGCAAAAACCTTAAACCTCTAACACCACTACCAGCCAACGGAAGAGCAATGTTTAGGTTATTCTCAGGAATAGAATTCAAAAGCAGAATGCTCAAGTCACGATTAAGTTTCATAACCGGATTATAAAAAACTGGCAATTTCTTAGAAATCTTAGACTCATCAGAGACTTTAATCTTGGCTTTTCCCTCTTCAACAACTTTAAGTTTTTCTGGCATAGAAAATGATTATTGATATTATTATCAACACAAATGAGCTCCCATACAAATTCAAATCAGTAATTGGTGTTTTGAAAAAACCACTGATTCCAGCGATAAACAGCGAGTGAACACCCCAGCTTATCAAGACAGGATAACCGTACTCTTCAAGCGGCGTTTTAAAAACTTTATGCTTAAATATGGCTCTGAACATGAATAGGCCTGGGATGAAGAACATGTATAAAAAGCCGTAAAACTTGCTAAAAGTCTTTATGATTGGAACTTTGAAAATCAAGAGCAACAAAATTCCTAAAACAATTCCAGCGATGAAGTAATAAAGAAAGAGCAAAGACTCTTGCTTGCTAAGAAGTTTTTCTCTCTTATACCTTGTACTATCATCTTTTTTATCAGTTTTCTTTTTAGTTATCTTTTTAACCATGATGGTAACGAAGTCAAATCTTATTTAAAAACTTTTATTTTGTTAAAACAAACTGTCCACAATCTCTTTTGGATGACCATGTTTTATGAGCTCGTTTCTTATGTCATAATCATTAAAACCTTGTGATCGACATGCATGTATATAATTTCTCATTTGAGAAACAACCATTTCTTGATGTGTGCTTGGCTGTTGTTGAATGTTTACTTGTGATTGTGCATCATCTGTTTTATTATTTGAAGGCTCAGTCTTTTTTTCAATTTTTCTTTTTTCTAAAATTAGAAATATAACTCCTCCTGAAAGTACAATTATCACGAACAAAAATAATATGTTGATACCTCCAAATGATGAAGGGCATTCAACATTAGGACAATCGTCTGGCGGCGGAGTGTTTTTTGCTTGTTCATCTGAAAAATTGTTCTCTTCAGGTTCATCAGTAAAAGATGATTCGTCATAAGTCTGATTTTCATCAATAGGTTCTTCATAAGTCCAATTATCTTCCGAATCATTAGTATTATTATCATACATTGTGTTATTGGAGTACTCATCTGGTAAGAAGTCGGGAGGAGGAATATCTGGCTGAGCGAAAACTATGGCGTTTACTAATATTAAAAATAATACTACCAGCGAAAATATTAAAATCTTCATTTTCAAACAAATCACATACTATTTTATACTACTTATTATATAAACTTTTTTATAAAAATAGTCAATAATGTTTATAAATAGCTTATTATTCACAAACAATATGACTACTAGAAGCCCTATAGTGTCTGTGCTTGGACACGTAGATCATGGAAAATCATCAATATTAGACTCGATTAGAGGAACCAATATCGTTGCAGGGGAAGCAGGGGCTATAACTCAAGCGATAGGCGCGTCTATAATACCAATGGATGTCATCAAGAAGAAATGCGGAAAACTTCTAGAATCCTTAAAAATAAATTTTAATATACCAGGACTTTTGTTTGTCGACACACCTGGACACGCAGCTTTTACAACACTTAGAAAGAGAGGAGGAAGCCTTGCAGACATAGCAGTGCTTGTAGTTGATATAAAAGAAGGCTTCAAGCCGCAGACAGTCGAAGCAATTGAAATATTAAAAGGCTACAAAACACCTTTTGTAATAGCGGCTAACAAACTAGATTTAATACCTGGTTATAAAAAACAAAACCTTCCACTCCTGCAGGAGATAAATTCTCAATCTGCAAACGTCCAGGCAGAGATTGATAAGAAGATTTACGAATTAGTGGGACAACTACATGACAAATTCGGCATAGTCTCAGACAGATTTGACAGAGTTGGAGACTTCACAAAACAAATTATAATAATACCCTGTTCAGCAAAGGAGAATATTGGATTGCAAGAATTGCTTATGATGATAGCGGGCCTTGCACAAAAGTTTTTGGAGACAAATCTAAACATAGATGTTTCTGGAAAAGCCAAAGGGACAATTCTAGAAGTAAAGGAGGAAAAAGGACTTGGGAAAACAATAGATGTCATAATATATGATGGAACACTCCACGTCAATGATACAATAGTTATAGGCTCAATGGACAAACCCATATCAACAAAGATAAGAGCTCTTTTTGAGCCTGACCCACTGGCAGAGATGAGAGATAAAAAAAGCAAGTTCAAGTCAGTAAAGCAAGTATCAGCTGCGATGGGAGTAAAAATATCTGCACCTGATCTTGGCGGAGTCGTTGCAGGCATGCCTCTTAGAGCCTGTGACCCTTCAGAAGTTGAGACTGTCAAATATAACCTTATGACTGAAATAACAGCTGTAACTATAGAGACAGATATTATGGGACTAATAATCAAAGCTGACACCATCGGTAGTCTTGAAGCAATGATAAACATACTCAAAGGAAAAAAGATTCCTATAAGGAAAGCAACAATTGGTAACATAAACAAAAAAGACTATGCAGAAGCTGAAAGCAACTATGAAAATAATCCTCTGCTATCTGTGATATTAGGTTTCAACGTTGTAGACGAGTCTGGTTCTGACAACAAAAATGTTAAGGTGCTGACAAATCAAGTCATATACAGATTAGTTGATGATTTTGAGAAATGGCAGGAAGAAAAGAGAAAGGATGAGGAAGAAAAAAAGTTAGACAAAGTGATTAGGCCTTGCAAAGTTGAAATCTTGCAAAGCTGTATCTTTAGGCAGTCAAACCCATGCATACTGGGTGTTGAAGTGCTAATAGGTGTTTTAAGAGTTGGAACTCCATTGATGAAGAACGGGATATACCTCTCAGAGGTTAAGTCAATCCAGAGTGAAAAAGAAAACTTTCAAGTGGTTGAGAAAGGAAAACAAGTCGCGGTATCCTTGCCACATGTAACTGCTGGAAGGCAAGTTTTTGAAAATGATTTTTTATACTCAGACATATCAGAAGAGGATTTTCGAAAACTAAAAAAGCTAAGCACATTTCTTGCAAAAGACGAGATTTCATTGTTAAAAGAGATTGCTGAGATGCACAGAAAACACAATCCCGTCTGGGGGGTGTAACACATGCAAAGTATGGAAATTCTAAACTCAAAGCAAATCAAGAATATCAGGAGTTTGCTAGAAAAACAATTCGGAATAGTTGAGAAGCTGGATTTCGTTTTCATGATTAACGCCAAAGGAAAGGTGTATGTTATAACTCGTGAAGTTGAAAAACTAGACTTGAAAAAATTAAGGATAGACTCTATAGGCTTGTACTTTGGAACTCTTGGAGATGATGGTTTTAGACTAAGCATTGAAGGAAGCCAGATAATTGGCAAGTTTGCAAAGAAAAACGTCTTAGAACTAGATGACTGCCAGTTTGAGAGTTGGTTGAAAGGAGAAGATTTTGAAGTTGACACAAAAATGTCAGGTTTTGTTATTGTAAAATACAAGAAAGACTTTGTTGGCTGCGGGCGTATCAGAGAAAAAAAACTGTTAAACTATGTTTCAAAATCAAGAAGACTTATTGTTATAAACAACTAATTCTCATTCATAGTGATGTGTTAATACATCAAGCAGAAAAGATTTACACTTGTTAATATATTCTTTATGCTCCTTTTCTGATTTCTTCGATAGACTTCTAACTCTTGCATTTTGGTTTCTTAATTTCTTCATATCTTCTAAGAATTCTCTATCTTTGAAACTAGCCTGTCTGAAAGCATAGTTCAACTGGTTAAGATGTCCTATCTCTTTTTTCAAGAAGTTTTCAATATCTATTATTTGTATCTCTATAAAGTCTTTTGGAACTTCAGAGACACCACTATCAATTGACTTTGCATTCCCAATTGGGGAATACCTCACTTTTAAGTGTATGGCACCATAATCCCCTAGTTTTTCATAATGGTTCACTATCTCCACTACCTCTATGTTGCTAGTCTTTGGATTGACAAAGTATGATTTTAAAGTCGTTATTGGATCTATCTGCAAATTCAATATTTGTTTATCATCCCTGTAAGGCTTAAGAGTTACTAATTGCAGTCCTTTAAAATCTTTAATCAAACCATCTTTAACATCATAATCAGTTCTTCCTCCAATAACTCCTCTTTTTATGCTTTCTTCATATATCTTTCTTGGAATCTTACTTGCAACTCTTGCAAGAGACTTAGAGTTCTTCTTAATCATTAGATGCGGTTCTAATCCTTTATTTTTTGCATGAGACATTATTGTTAAGTTTACGCGATAACTAGTATATTTGTCAAACTGCTTGTTGGTTTGCTTACATCTGTAATCTTTTATTATGTCTGCTATTTCCGGATTTAAACACTTTATTTTATGCAAAACATTATCCGGGATGATGTGCTTGGATAATATGATGTCTAACTTTTCCTTGTAGTTTTTTACACACAATGTTTCAAAGTCTGTTTTTTTCATGAACTTGTGCTTAATCTCTTCATAAATCAGTCCCAGGTCCTCGTCTAGTTGACGAAACCTTTCATTAAGAATCATGTTAATAAGCCACTTGTTATCATCAGATAATCCCCTTTTTATTATTTCAGGCTCTGCAAGAGATGTAAGTATCTCGGCCGCGTTCATACTCGTTTCAAACTCTTGAATTTTATTAAAAATCTCAACAGAGATTTTGTTGGGGTTTAATACCCCGACCTTCAGGTTGAGATTTTTAATCCCAAAAATTCGACTTTTAAGATAGTCGAGCGTAATACCCTGACCTTTAGGTCGGGGATAGCCGACTATC
>JAHJQL010000038.1 GCA_018819065.1 Nanobdellota archaeon
AATAAACAGGGGGTGAAACAACGCCTAAAAAGCTGTTGTTCGAAACAAAAGTTAGACAAACAGATTCAAAAATAGAAATATTTTCAAAAATCAAAGATTTTTACATGTAGCAAACAGCTACATTCGGAGATACTGCCAAAAGGAGAAAACTTTATATATAAAACGAACTTCTGTACAAATTATTAGTTTTACCATGGGGGTTTAAATATGAAAAAGATTGAAGGTAAGGAAAATATGTTTTCAACCGGAAACATAATTCTTGGAGTAATAATAATTATTCTAATTGGTAGTTTGTTCTTTGACTTTTTTGGCGGAAAAACAGAATCAGGACCTGTTGGGTGCCCTATTCCTATAGCTAACTTGATTGTCACAAACGTTATGTATTCTGGAAATGAAGAAATATATACTGAAAGCAGAGTTACAAAACCAAGAATAAACCCTGATGTTGAATACAAAATTTCAGCACTATTAAGAAATATAGGTAAAGAAGATATAACAATTACTAGCTTGTTATTAACTGAAGAGAATCTTGGAATAGGAGATGTTCTTGATATTGAACCAATAGTTGTGCCTTCAAATACAATAAAAAAGATAGAAATAAAAATGCCGAGTGGAAGTTACCATAAAATAGACATATATTCGGATGCTTGCACAGGGAACGTCATATTTCATGAATCGGGCGAAGGATCTGTCTACGAAGATGAATAAGAATAACTTTTTATATATTTTCTAATTCTTTTTTCATATGAAGCATTTGAAAACAATTATTCTGATAATCATCCTGATTGCTTTAATAGTGGTAAAGTTTGTGACAAAATATACTTTTATAGACGAAAAAACTGTTCTTCAAGAGAACAACTCAATAATAAGCGTAGATATTTCAAATAAAACCAGCAATAAATATTTTCTTGACAAGAATTCTGATGGAACATATAACATTTCATTGAATTACATCGTACTTTATGATGACCAAAGCCATGTTTTGGTTGAAGAGTTAAGAAACGATTTTGAGAAAAGACTGTCACTTTTTGATAATTTTATCAAACAAGAATCTGAAAATAAGATGATATCTAAATCAGAGCTTATTTTCATGAATATAGAAGAGTTGGGTATGAAAAGTCTTTCTTATGATAAGACTGTTTTTGAATGGATTAAATACTTCTACCAAAGATTTAACCCAAAAGAATATAACACGCTTGTTTTTGTTCCAATTTATGAAATGAATTGGTGCCAAGATGGTTTAAGCCAAGGATTTAACTATAAAGGCAAGGTATTCTTTTGCATGGAAGCATACTTTAATCCGAGCAATCCTATTGAAAACAAAGGCTCAGTAGGCCTGATGACTCACAAATTTTTGCATGGTTTTGGATTTAACCATCAAAATCAGTTGTACAAGCAGTATGCATTCCTTGACTGGTATGCGGGTCTTCCTGAAACAAACATTCTTCTTCACGGAAATTTCAAAGATTTCGACCACTACTTCTTTGATGAACACACACTTAAGGTTTTGGGTCTTTTGAACAAGACAAATTTTGAGAACAAATGCTTGGATAAAGATGAATTTGTGTGTGAATCCACTAACACCTTTTTTTGCAAGAATTCTTGGGGTCCATTCTGCCAAGATATAGATCATGATGGAATAGTTGACAACGAAGATTCTTATGTGTTTTCAAGTCCAAAAATAGGCAATGACTCTGACGCTGATGGAATTGTAGACCAACTTGACTTGTGTGATTGGAATGAAATATCAGTCTCTGGACCAAATGTAGTTTTTGGACCTTTGAAGATAAAGAGCAAGAGTCAAAACTTGAAAGTATCTTTTGAGTCAAAAAACTTGTCTGTGAAAAAAATAGTTATTACACCTATGGAGATGATTGGTGGGTTCATCAAGTTCAATGAAAAGAATTCTGCAGAAATTAAAGGAAACAACATTAACATAAACAGAAATGATGGTTTGATGTGGAGAATAAAAGTATTTTACTCCTTTAATAATAAAGATTATTTTAGGTCGTTTTACGCCTATTTTCCTGGTTTTGATGCTGATTTCTTCTATGAAAAAGAGTGGTACTATTTTAACAGATTCGGATGTGATGTTCCTTTAAGTGTTAATTTTGCAGATAAGAACACATATGATTCTGATCAAAATGGACTTCCGGACGCTGAATTGTTTGATTGGGCTAAAGGAATAAATGATAAATATGATTGGGATGATGATGGATTTCCGGACTTAATAGATTCGTTACCAACAGTACAAGGAAACTGTTTTAACAAATATGTGGTTGGTGTAAAGGATTCTGATTTAGATGGTTTTTGCGATCCGGGCTTGTTTGACTTTTCATCAAAAAGAGATGTCGAAATATATGAAATACATATGATCCCCGCGTATAATAATCTTTCAGATTTGTGTCCGTATATTTCTGGTTTCATAAACGGTTGTCCTTGAAAAAAAGACGACAAAATTAACGATTGTTAATCGAAAGGTATTTATACTATTTCTTTATTTATATATACAAATAGAGGTCGATATATGGGTAAACAAAAAGTGTCTATGACTATTGACAAGGAAATTTATAATCAATTTAAGAAATATTGCCAGAAAAATGGTATGAAAGTATCCACTAAAGTAGAGTTGCTTATAAAAGAAACTATTAAAGATACATCACTTAAGGAATATATGAAATAATTTGTGTTGTTAAAAGAAGCTTGTGTTGTGTTGTGAGATGTACAAAGAAGTAATTACATTAAGTTTAGAATATAATATCAATCTATTTTACAATATCCACCACTGTTTTAGTCATAATTCTTGCTTAAAATTTTGTTCTAGTTCAATAAATCAAGGCGATTTCATTCTAAATACTCACAACACAACACAGCTTCTGCTCAAAACAAAGAGCAGAAGCAACCAATACTCACAACACAACACAGCTTCTGCTCAAAACAAAGAGCAGAAGCAACCAATACTCACAACACAACACAGCTTCTGCTCAAAACAA
>JAHJQL010000039.1 GCA_018819065.1 Nanobdellota archaeon
AATGGCAGCTTTTATCGTGATTTTGATAATGACACTTTTGGTGTTAATCCTTCGCTAAACATTTGTTATGGGCTTCTTGACCCTCCAAGCGGTTACTCTTATAACAACACTGATTGTGATGACTCTGTTTTTTCTTGTAATACTGGCGCTAATAATTGTACTGCTATGAATTATCTTGATACTGATCAGGACCGCTATTGTGACTCTCCTACTGTTTCTCTTCGCCGGTGTGATGCTCCGCCGCTTTACAACGTAACTAACATTAGTATGTGCACTGATTGTAATAATACTAATCAGCTTATTTGGCGTAATGGCACTTTCTGCGTTAACAAGGATGGTGATGCTTATGGTTTGCCTCCGCTGGTAATTGTTTGTTACGGCGCTCTTGATCCTCCGATTAATTATTCATACTCTTGCGTTGATTGTGATGACTCTGTTCCTAATACTTGGGGTGTTGGAAACTTGGTTGTAAAATATAAGGGTTCAACTGTCGCTGCGATTGATAATTATGGTGTGTTAGCATTAAAAGGTGGGGTTAGTGTTGTTGATCCGATAACTGGTATTCCACCTTCGTTTAATGTGAAGGACGATGTAGGTGATGTTGTATCAGCTATTACTAGTGCTGGTGACTTATACACTATTTTAGGAGTTACTAATATGTTTAGCAGCCCAATTGTTCCGACTGCTTCTCAAGACTTGATTATAAAAAGGAGCGGCACTAATCTTGCGATGTTCACTAAGAGAGGAGCTGTCCAAGTTAGGTGTGTCATGCCTAACTTTAACTTCTCAGGAACACCTATTGGTTAAAACATTTTTTTTACAAAAACATTTATATTTTAAGTAACGTTTTAAGTTTGTTTAAATGAAAAAAGACTATAAGATATCTGTTGTTCTTCCTTGCAGGAATGAAGAGAAAACTATAGGCTTATGTATTGATAAGATAAACAAAGTCTTAAAAGGTAAAGATTATGAGATTATAGTTTCAGATTCTTCAACTGATAAATCTGCAGATATTGCAAGAGAGAAAGGTGTCATCGTTGTTAAGCATGACAAAGTTGGTTATGGTAATGCTTACCTTGAAGGTTTTAAAAAAGTAACCGGCGACGTAATAGTGATGGGTGATTCTGACAACACTTATGATTTTGAAGAGCTTCCAAGATTATTAGAGCACATCAAAAACCACGACCTGATTATTGGTAGGCGAAAGTTTATTCATAAAAAAGCCATGCCTTTTCTTCACCGATACATCGGAAACCCTTTTTTATCGTTCATCTTAAGATTGTTCTTTAGTTCAAAAGTCAAGGATACACATTCTGGTTTTAGAGTTATAAGGCGCTTAGCTTTAGAAAAACTAGTTCTGAGAACGACTGGTATGGAGTTTGCTTCTGAGATGATAATAAAAGCTGCTATTAACGATTTAAAGATAAAAGAGGTTCCTATCAATTACTACAAACGAGTCGGCCACTCAAAGCTTCAGACATTTAGAGACGGCTGGAAACACTTAAGATTCATGCTTTTATACAGCCCTACTTATCTTTTCTTCTTGCCAGGGATGCTTATGTTTATCTTTGGGTTAATTGGCTTAGTATTTCTAAGCACTAACACATTAATCATAATTAATTTTGAACTAGGTATCCACGCCGCAATTCTTAGCAGCCTAATAACTATTCTTGGCTTTCAACTGGTGTTCTTGACTTTATACGCGAAGATTTATCTATACGCGATTTTAAAAGAGAAAGAACCCTTTGTAGAGTTGATACTAAAACATTTGACTATTGAAAAAGGAATAGTAGTGGGCGGCTTAGTTTTCCTAACAGGCCTAGTCATAGGTGGAGAGATAGTTTTTCGATGGTTGCAGGGAAACCTTTCAGCCTCATTTAAGCCCGGGATAACTTTGATGGCTTCAACGATTCTAATAATAGGCTTGCAGCTCATATTAAACGTTTTTTACTTAAGCATACTTGGAATTGAGAGAACCCAGTCATCAAAATAGTTTTTTTAAGGAAAAACTTTATATAGTTGTCGATTGACATCTCTTGTTATCAAGAGGTATGACTAGATTATGATTCTTGTATTAATCGCTGGCTTATCAATAATGTTGTCGGTTGTCTTCTTGTTCTTAGCCTTTAGGCAGGGCAAGCCAATCTTTAAGATATTCATGGTTATTCTATTCTCGCTTTCAATACTTTTGATAATATTTGGCTTTTTAATAATTGAAGATGCTTTAAATTTTAAAAAAGATTTTTCCTCAAAGCAAAACTTATTCTTGCTTGGCGATGGTGACCAGTTGATTGCGGGCTTTGTATTAAAGCCTGCTGTTAACAAGCTAGATAGTGCTGTTAAGTCTGTTTCTGTCTTAAGGAATGGTTCAAACATATCAGAGATTGATAGTAGAGCGAGTGTATTGGTGTCGTTGTCAGACTCACAGTTTCAAAGCCATAAAGACTCTTATAAAGAAGGATTGCTAGAAGAAATCTCAACTAGTTACTATAAATTATTAATAGTTAACCCCGTGGTTTTTGAAGCGTTAAAAGATGAGTATTTTGACATAGGAGACGCTTCTTTATCAGTATCTGAGGTTTTAGAGGTATTAAATTCTCAAGATCCAAAACAATCCTTGGCAGAGAAGATAGGCGTTGCAAGAGGCGTTGATGCATCAGTTATCCTGCCACAGATAAAATGGGATGTTAGAAGTACGTTGTTTGGGATGCTCTTTGCAAAAAGAATTCAAGATGGAGATATTCACAACCTGTTTTATTATTTTAAAGATGGAAGTATAAGGATTTATCCAAGTTCTATAATGTTTAGATTCATAAAGATAACACCTGAGAGTGTTATTGATCAAACAATGAAAAACGTTTTTGAAGGAGAATAAAAAAATGGGCTTATTAGACAAGTTAATGTTTTGGAAGAAGAACGAGCCTGACCTGGGTGATTTTTCTTCGATGAATATGGGTTCAACAGATAATTTTGGGCTTGATTCTAAGAATGATGATTTTTCAAAGAACTTAGGGCTTGAACCTTCGTCTGACTCTGACCTTGACAAGCCTTTCTCAACATCCTTTGGAAGTACCGGATTAAAGGATCGCTCTTATGAAAAGTCAGCTGCTCAAAGAGACTTATCTTCATCTACCAATTCTTTTTCAGATTCAAAGGATTTAGCGTTGATATCCTCAAAGCTAGACACTATAAAAGCTGAGCTTGACTCTATGAGCCAACGCTTGCAAAGAATAGAGCGAACACTTGATATTGATGAAAAAGAGAAGAAACGCCCATTATGGTAAACTAAGCAGGTTTCTAATAATACCTGTGCTAGTAATAGTTGACCAGCTTGCAAAACTAATCATCCAGCTCTCAAATCCTTCTATTGACATTAAGATTTTTGCAATAACACTTGTTAAGAATACAGGGGCTGTCTGGGGTTCTTTTAAGGGTGCAAACACCGCGTTTATATGGATATCAATAATGGCTATTGGAGTTTTAATGTACTTCTACGATGAGGTGCCAGAAAAGTCTCAAGTATTTCTTTACATGGTGCTTGCTGGAATAATTGGAAACCTAATAGACAGAATCTTTAGGGGCTACGTTCTTGACTTTATAGACTTTAAGTTTTGGCCGGTGTTTAACTTTGCTGATGCATTCATAACTATAGGTGTTATTGGTCTAGTAGTGTTTCTTTTGAAAGAAAAATAATTTTTTTATGTTTCAGCTAAATTCGTCAATGTCTTCTAATTTATCAAGATAACCCTTAGTCTTTAGCCACTGCACCTGTGTTGGCTTATACTTAAAGATGATATCTCCCTTTTCATCACCGCCAAACTCCCAAGGCTCAACAAGTACAACGTCTCCATCGCGTACCCATAGTTTTCTCTTAAGCCTTCCAGGAATCCGACAAACCCTAGTCTTACCATCTAGACACCTAACACTGCATCTGCTGCCTCCAAGTCTTTTTTCAAGAATTCCAATGCTTTGTTTATCCCTTGGAAGCTTTACTCTTCTAATCTCTTCTTGTATGTCTTCCTTGCTTTGTGCTTGCTCAACCATGTTTCTTAAAGAATGTGTAGGCCTTTTAAATATGTTACGAAAAGTTTATTAAACAATACTTATTGTCTTTTCTCGATGGAGTTTGATTTTTCAAAGGGGAAGGTTTTAAAGCAGGATGCATCCATATTCAAAAGGCTTTTTGCATTCATATTAGACATTTTAATAATTAATATAGTTATCATATCCCCTTTTCAAAAAGTGTTCTTGAAACTGATAAATCCAAATAGTTCAATACTTGAGATGGCGCAGCAACTGCAAGGTGCAAGCAGCCTTTACTCTTCAATATTTTTCATCGTGCTGCTATCACTTGCATACTTTACTTTCTTTGAATTCAAACTATTACAAACACCAGGGATGATGATTTTTAAGATGAAGGTTGATCAAGAGTTATCCTTTGGAAAAGCAATTCTAAGAAACTTATTTATAATACCAATATTTCCATTCTACATATTATGGGTGATAGACCCAATCCACTTGCTTTTTAGGAAGAGGCGGTTCTTAGAAGAGATAACAAACACAAGGACTATTGAGGAGATATATTATTAAGAATGAAAAAACAATGAAAAAAACACCAAACAAACAAAAGTGGAAGACTATGATTATCATAATCGGCGTTCTTTTTTTCATAAGCTGGTTCTTAGCAGCTGTTATATCAGCTTTTTCAGGTGAAGAAAAAACCTTTGGAAACGTGGCCTTAATACCAATAAAAGGAACTATAACCACTGGGTCTGAAGACTTCTTCTCAGGATACACAACTTCTTCATCAAGAATCGTTGACAAGATAGAGCAAGCCGAAAATGATAATTCCATAAAAGCAGTTATTTTTGAAATTGACAGTGGAGGAGGCGGACCTGTTGCAAGTGAAGAGATAGCAAGAGCAATAGAGCGGCTTAACAAGACAACAGTTGCATGGATTAGAGAGATGGGCGCATCAGGAGCATACTGGGCGGCTGCATCCACAGATAGGATTTTTGCAAGCAAAGTATCAATAGTTGGAAGCATTGGAGTGCTTTCTTCAGGGCTAGAATTCTCAAGGTTTTTAGAGGAACACAACATCACTCACATCAGGCTGGTTGGTGGCGAGTATAAAGACATTGGCAGCCCTCTCAAAGAGATGACTTACTCGGAAAAGCAGCTGCTTCAAAAGAAGATAGATTTAACTCATGAATACTTCTTAAACGATGTTGCAAGGCTTAGAAACTTGAACGAATCCACAAAAGAGGAAGTTGGAACAGCGATGATATACATAGGAATGGAAGCGATAAACTTTGGATTGGTAGATGAGATAGGATCAAAAGCTGATGTAGTTTTTTATCTAGAAAAAAAGCTCAACACAACCGTTAATGTTAAGAGTTATGCTGACAAAAAATCTTTTTTAGATGTGTTAGAAAAACTGGTGAGCGCCCAAGGTTTTCAAATGGGTCGGGGAATGGCAAATTTTTTAAATGAGAAAAACAACCTTATGTCAACCTAACATTCATGTCTATCATTGATGAAGTCAGAAAAGAGGAAAAAAAGCATCATAAAAAGATGTGCGTAGTTTGTGGTAAGACTGCAGAGTATTGTATGAGAGGGCTTCCTGAGAATACTTATTGTAGAGACTGCGCCAAAGATTATTTTAAGCTTCTAGGTTATCTGGATAAGTTTTAGAATATTAGAATGTTATATGAATGGAATATCACTATCTGTTTTCATTCCATAAACGAATATATAGTTCCAAAACAACCCCTTCTTTCTAATCACTCTGACTGAAAAACCCGCATCCTTGAATACTTTTTCTATCTTCTCATTTGATGATAACCACTCAATGTTTGGTATGACTTTGAAGAAATCAACGTACTCCACAAATAAGACTTTTCCTCTATCAGGCAGTATATCCCTCATGTCTGAGAGTATTTTCTTTATGTTCTGGATGTAGCTCATCGTGCCAACGGAGAACACCATGTCGACGTATTTGATATCCGGGTGAACCCTGCTTGTGTGGTGCGAGTCATGGATTGTATGAACATGACTATAACCTCTTTTTTTTGTTCTTCTAGAAACTATGTCAATATTTTTTTTACTTATATCTGTAGCATATACTTTTCCATTAGGACCTACAGCTTTTGCCAAATAAAGAGTGAGCGTTCCAACACCAGTTCCATAATCTAAAACGTGTTTTCTCTCCAAATCCTTAAACATTGAAAGAATATCTCTCCTAATTTGTTTTGGCAGAAACAAGTTTTCAAACATCAAGTTGAAGTATGCAAAGAAATTGTTAATTTTAACTATTGCGTCAGGGTCGTAATAGAACAACAGCAGGAAGTACAGTGGGATTCCAAACAGTATGAATGATAAGCCTATCTTTACTATGTGGACTGCGCCATCGACGTGGCTTATCCAGTAAGCTATTAATGATAACATCATAATAATCACAATCACTGGTCCAGTTTTTCCAAAAATAACCTTGTAAGGCCTCTCAACGTTTGGCATTTTAAACCTTAAAACAACAACGCTTAGAAGTGTTAAGCTATAGATTACCAGCACCATTGGCAAGAGTATCTCAAGAAGTGTTTCATAAGAGCCAGAGCCTATCACCACTAACAAGCTTGTGAGAATTGTTTGGAATAGTATTGCTATGTGTGGCGTTTTGTTTTTTGGGTGAATCTTTGCACATTGGCTGATGAATAACTTATCTTTTGCAAGCGCGAGTATCAATCTTGGAGCAGAGACTATCCATCCAGCAACGCTTCCAATGATTGATAGGTAAACCATGATTGTGAATATGCCTTTTCCTTTTTCTCCAAAATGAAATAATGAGAGGTCTGCAAGTGGCGCTTTAGAATTTGCAAATTCTTGCCAGGGCATTGTTCCTATTGCTGTGATTACAAAGAGCAGGCTGATAATTGCGATTATTATTGTTCCGTAAACAAGCGCTTTTGGGATAACTTTTCTTGGGTTCTTCGTCTCCTCAGCAAGAAAGGTTGCTGTTTCCCAGCCAAAAAAAGTTTCGGCGATGAAAAATATTGCTATGAATATCATGGGCAGTGAATATGGGAAGAATGGTTCAAGATTTGATGGTTCAAAGTTTATAATGCCTGGAATTATTAGCCCTACTAGCGAAGACATGGTTATTATTCCAAAAGCAACCAGCATCACTGCGCTTGTCTGCATACCACTAAATGCCATATAGTTAAAGACTAATACAAACAATAGGCTTATGCCTATCTTGTAAACTTCAGGCATCGCAGGGTTTAGATACCTTATAGCTCCAACAATTAGCATTGCTATTGTTATGTTTCCTGCAATGAGAGTCATCCACCCAATGACGAATGATGTGAAGTTGCCATAAGCCTGTTTGCAATACTCATATATTCCTCCAGATGTTGGAAACATACTTGCAAGCTCTCCAAAACACATAGCGATGTATATTGATATGATGGCAAGTACTCCCCATGATATGAGTGATGCTGGTCCAGCGATTAGTGCACCCATTGCTGGGAGGAAGAAGATTCCAGTACCCATTATGGAGTTGACTGTTATTATTAGAATGACTGGAAAACTTAAAGTGCTTTTGAGCTCTGCTTTTTCTTCAACCATCACATATATTAGTCGGAACTCTCTACTATATAAACTCTTATTTTTATTGATGAGTGGTAAGACGACGTTTTTCAAATAAAAATTTTTAAACAAACAATCCTTTCACATCCTTTATGAAAGTCTTTTTTGCAGAAGCAAAGTATGAAGGAAAAGTCTCACTGCCAAAGAACGTGCTTGACAAGCTGCCTAAAAAAGTGATGTTTTTCATGACTGCGCAGCTAATAGGACAAAAAGAACAGCTAAAGGCTCAACTTGAAAAAGCAGGCAAGAAAGTTGTTTTTTCAAAACAGCGGCACTGTGTCTATGAAGGACAGCTATTAGGTTGCAACACTGAAAAGATAAATGGTGATTTTGACGCGTTCTTCTACGTTGGAGATGGAATGTTTCACCCAGAAGCGTTAATGATGAAGAACGACCAGCCAATACATATATACAACCATATCCAGAAAAAATATTCTGTCTTGACAACTAAAGACTCGTTTGTTTTTAGAAAGAGGATTGCAATTGCAAAAACAACTTTTGAGTCTGCAAAGAATGTTGGTGTGCTGGTGACTACAAAGCCTGGCCAAAACAAGCTAAACTCATTTATGAAAATAAAGAAAGATTATCCTGACAAGAACTTCTACTACCTCTTAAACAACAACATAGAATTTGACAGACTCGAAGACTTCCCATTCATCGAATGCTTCGTAAACACTGCGTGCGAGCGAATTGCCTATGACGACTACAAAAAGTTCAGAAAACCAATAATTAACTTTGAGGATTTGTCATAATAATTAACTTTTTTCTATTTAATCACTGTTTAGTGGTAAAAAAACGAAAGATTTAAATAGTTAAAGATACATAAAATAGTCATAAAAAGAGTCAAAATGAGCTTAATTGATAAAATCAACAAATACTGGAAGAAAATAGCACTATCAGCACTTGTGATAACCTCATTAAGCATAAACCCCTATTCGAGCACAAAACAAGATGAAACTATAAGTCAAGAACAAAAAGAGAAATATGCATTGATATACTCTGCAGACACATACAAAGATGGATTTATAGACAGCACATGGGTTGGTGGCGGCACTAAAAATACTTATCTAATATCAACTGCAAACATCTATGAATCACTAAAAAAACAAGGTTATAAAGACGAAAACATAACAATAGTCTACTTTGACGGAAAAGCAGATTATAACGAAACAAAAGACTCTACCCTGATAAAAAAATTTGAAGAAGAAAAAGGAGAAGAAATAAAAGCAGAGAAGTCAGGGAAAAAAAACCTAAAAAGCAAGCTAGATTTGTTAAGCAAAAAAGCAAGCCTAGAAGATGAAGTCTTAATATACATAACAGGGCATGGGTATAAAAACTATGTTTCTAATGAGTTTCATTTCGAACTACCAACAACAAATGAAAATCTGCCTGGGTACTATGAGAAGATAAGCCCGACAGAATTAACAAGTCTAATTGACCAAATACCTGCAAAGAATAAAACAGTTGTTTTGGACTTTTGCTACTCAGGAAAATTTGGAAGCGAACTCTACAAACAAGGAATTAACACTTTCACAGCAACAGACTCAACAACAGTCTCCATGAACAGCAGAGATAGCCAGTTTGGAAGAGGACTAATCAATGCAAAGATAAACAAAGAAGCAGACACAGATAAAAACGGTGCAATAACTTGGGAAGAAGCATTTGATTATAGCGAAGAACAAAGACTGCCAATCCTAAAACAGCACAAAGCAGCAGGACACTACCACAAACTAGAAATGGTGCCAGGACAAAAATATATCACAAAATAAGAGATGAAAAAGATGAACCTAAAAACACTGCTTGCAACACTAATATTATCAACTACACAAATAGTTGCACCAAATAATCTGGAGAATAAAATTATTGCTACAAACAACCATGAAGTTGTTATTGATGAAGAAAAAACTAAATATCCTTCAAGCAAAAATAATTATACAAATCAAGAATTATCAGTTCTAAAAATACCTCACCAGTCAAACATAAAACAAAATAAAATATTAATAATGTACGCCGATGATGAACAGACTTCAACAGATGAGTTTAAGAAAGTCAAAAGAAAACAATTGGCAGAATCAAAAAAATATGATCAACTATTAAACAGAATAGAACAAGACAGGCAAACATTCCAAGAAATATACAAATCCGCATCCAAAGAACAAAAACCAAAAGTGATTAAGAATGCAAGAAAATACCTTGAAGAAACGCTACTCCAAGAGATATTTCCAACATGGATTGGAACAGAATGGAATTTTTATGGAGCGACAACAAACCCATTAGAAGGTAGTATTGCGTGCGGATACTTTGTATCAACAACATTGGAAGATGTTGGTTTAAACTTAAACAGTGTAAGATTAGCACAACACCCATCAGAAAATATTATTAAGTATCTAAGCGGAAATGAATATATCAGATTGTCAAATCATCAAAGCATGGAAAAAGCAAACAAAAAACTAGAAGAAAAATTTAAGGACAAAGCTGACGGATTATACGTGATAGGTTTAGACTGTCACACAGGGTTTTTATACAAAAAAGGCGACCATATAGATTTTATACACTCAACTTACATAAATCCTTGGAGTGTAACATGGGAAGATGGATATACATCAACGCCAATAGTCACTTCGGGCTACAAAGTAATAGGAAAATTATTCACAGACAAACTAGTGGAGAAATGGATTGAAAAAGAACGAACAGAAGTCAAGAAATGGGGTTCTTAGCGCCTAGGAAACTGGTGTCCAAATATCGATATTATTAAGTTTGTGAACTTGTTCGTTGTTGATTCTTCATTGTTTGAAGATGGTGTTCCTGTTTGAGTGGTGGTTGTTACTTCTGGTATTTTCTCCTCTTCTGGTGGAACTATTAGAAATCCAAAATTATATCTCGCCCAGTTCTTGAGTAAACGAAAATCATCCGATTGAGTTGGAATTTTAGGGCCTTCAAAAAGTCTATCATTTGTAGGTCCAAAACCATAATGAACTTCATAAATCATGTAATCTTTGCTGCTGCCACCCACTACATTCCATATATGCCCTCCACCTTGCGTGCCTCCAATAGCATATAATTTTATTTTTGAAAAATCCGGGTCGGTAACATGGATGAAGCCATCAGCAGCAACCCAATCTTCTCTGTATGGTGTTGGTCCGAATTTGTTTTCTTTTTTAAACCTATCAAAAATAGTGCCTTCTTCACTAATTTTTTTCCCAGCAGAGTTTATCTCAAATCGTTTAGGGTCTCCATAAATATAAACCTTCCACCCAACTTTAACTAACGCTTTTGCCAGTCCAACTCCATTATAACCTTGTTTTTTTGGATCTTTGCTCATTTTAGCCACACTTGTACCTCTGCTCTCTTTTAATGCATCTTCGCGTACTTGACCCCACAGTTTTGATTGTTCTCCGCCAACCTCTCCATAATAAATATCTAACACTTCAATAGGATAACCAATACAACTTGCATCCTTCAACTCAAATCCCATGTTTTCATATTTATTTATTATTTTTGTACTATCAAGAGTGTTTTCTTTCCAGTTAGTCCCATAATGTGTTCCAACTCCTGATTGTTTTATTTGTTCTACATGATTATCTCTTAGCATAACAGTTATCTCATACAATCTTTTAGAATCAGCTTTCAATATCTTTTCAGGTTTTTTTCTTTCAGAAGAGTACCGTCCAACAGTTTTGCACTCAGTGCACATTGATACTTCTCCAAAGTCGTATTTGAGCTTGTGCTCTTCTTTTTTGGAGTTTAGATAATCTGATTCCACGTTTACTTTGAAATTCTTCGGGTTGCCTTTTATGTCTAGTTTGGTTTTATTTATTTGTGCCTCTGCTTTTCCTTGCTTGGAGAATAAGATGTTTCCTCCAATGCTGTCTTGTAATCCAAAGCTGACATTTATCGTGGTGACTGTATCGTTAACATCAATTATTTCTATTGTTCCTTTTGTTGAATTGACAACCAACGCTTTTTTGAATGAAAGATTTAGTTTGTTTATTTCACTTCTTAACTGCTCTGAGTCAAGGTTTGAGTTGTTCACAAATAATAAAAGTTTAATAATGGGGTCTTGGTCTTCTTCATTTAACAAGTTTGATGTGGAGTCATATATTTTTATTCTTGTTTTATTCTCCAAGTCAGACAGCACTGCAAAAGAATCTTCTCCGGCTCTGACACGATCATAGACTTCTGCAAAAAATTTTTTGATAGTGTCTATATATTGTTTTCCTTCTGGTGTTAAACTAGCTGAAGGAGGTGCTGAGTTCACTAAGCTGTATTTTAACAATTCTTGCTGGTCTGATAATGTTTTCATATATGATATCTCCACTAATATTTCTGTTAATGGGTCGTCCTCGCTGGTTAGACCAGAATTCCTGATTTTGTATTCATCTATTTTTTCATCAACATATTTTTTGACATCAGTTGAATCATTAATTATGTTTAAGTAAGTAGAATATAGTTCATCTGCAGGGTCGTTTTCTATTTGTATGCAGTTTTCTTCTCCTGTGCAGTTTCCCCCTATCTTTGTTTTGCTTTCAGCCTTTATTTTTAGGAATAATTCATTTTTTTCGTACAGCCAGATTGTCGTGTTTTCTCCAATGTAAGTTTCATTCTCGTTATATTCTGCTTCTTTGTTTGTTATTGATGTTAGTGTGTTGTTGCTTGTGTTTAGTCTTGCGACTTCTCCTTTAACTTTCACACTGTTGTTTTGTATTGTTAGGCTGAAATTGTCTAGTGATTCATATAATTCTTTTTCTATGTATACTTGTGTCTTGTTGGCTTGTATTGTGATGTTTTGTTTTGTTGTTATGTTTATTTCTCCATCTGATATTGTTATTGTGCTGTTTGTTAGTGTTATGTTTCCTTTCTTGATTGTTATGTTAGTCGCGATTTTTCCTTCGCAGCTAGTGGTTAGGTTTAGTCCTTTGGCTTTTTCTTTGTCGTTGATTGTTATGTTCTTGGTTTGTATTCTTGTTCCATTATAGCTTGTTAAGTTGCATCCTTGGTCTGTGATGTTGTATTTCTTAAACCATTCCGCTTTTATCTTTTTGTTCTCGTTTAGTATTTTCACATCTTTGATTGTTCTGTTGTCTAGTTCACCAAATATTTCTTCTTGTTCTAATAGTTCAATGCTTGTATTGATTGCTCTTGTCAAGTCTTTGTTTTCTATGGTTTGTGCTATCTCAGGGTATTTTTTTAGTGTTTCTACTAGTTTTTCATCTGATAACTGGTTTGCTTGTATTAATTCTTGTTCAAGGCATTCTTTGATTTTATCAACGGATAAACTGTTTGGTTCAGTGCACATTAGTGGTTGTGTTGGTTCTTGTGAGAATACTTGTGGCGTGGCTGCTGCTATTATTAAGATCCAAATCACAACTACAGTAGTTCTATCTTTTGATGATGATGTATGCATAGTCTGTGTTTCCTCGTTCATCTGTTGCTTTGACCAATACTCTAGTTATACCTGGTGGTATGTCTCCTGATATAGTCATTCTTCCATCTGGACTTATCGTTACGTATTCGGAGTTTTCTTTATATCTAACAACTCCTTGGCTGTTAGTTTGTATATTCATAGTTGTTGTTCTAGTGTATGTTATTGGTGGTATTTCGTGCAGGAAAAAAGTTTCTTTTTCTTGGAATGGTTCTTGTGGCATTATTATCATGTGTGTAAATTCAGGGTCTGTTCCTGAAGCTTCAAATCTTAAGAATAATCTTAATTCTCCGTTTTCGTCATATACTAGGTTGTATGTGAATCCTTGTTCGTATGCCATCTCTGTTAATTCAGATATGCTTAATGCACTAGTTGGTTGGATGGTGTTTGAAATTCCTGTCAGCTGATTAGTTAAGGGGTTGTTAGTGGTTGTTGTACCACTTGTTGTTTGTTGGCTTAATAGACTGTGTAGAATTATTGGTGCTAGAATTTGTAGTAGGTTGTTTATGGCGAGTCTTCTTCCTTGATAGTTAAATGATATCTCTGTTGCAAACTTTTCTAGTTTTATCTCTTGGTTTTCCTCAATGATTGTTAGTGGGTAGTCTAGCTGCACCAGTATACTTGTGTCTTTTACAAAAACGAAACTCGCGTATGAAGAGTGATTAATTGTTATTCCAGTGTCTTTGAATATTGAGAAGTCTTGTGTGCAATTTTTAAAGTTGTTTTGCAAGTGGTTTTTTAAGTATTCTTCTATCTGATTTTTTTCAAATCCCGGATTGTTTTGGCTTTGATAGCCCATCATCACTAGTCCTTCTTTAATTGTGCTTTCCAAACAGCTTTCAACAAATAGCTTTATTCGTGGCTTGTTATCACTTTCTATTGCTATGGTTGTTTTTGGAAGTGATTCTTTATATGCTTGCAAAAGTAAGCCTATGGTTATAATGAATACTATTCCAAGAATTACAAAAATAGTGGTTTGTCCTTTTCGCATTAACTATTATTCTTTTCGATTTATATATATAAATCTTTTTTTTTTAGAAACAGCTTTTATCTACTTACTCGCATCTGCTTGTCTTTCAAGCTCTAACTTTTTTGCAATTGCTGCAGAATTTTGACTTAAATTATAAGCTGCCATTATCTCATCAGCTAAGCATTCCTCTGCTTTCTTTTTAGAACTAAAAGTTTTTTGGTATGCTCCTTGAGTCATCATCTTCAAGACGAAGTCTATCCTTCTTTGTGGGGCACACTCAACTGCTTTTGGATATCTCGCTCCACCATACTCGATAGCTACTATTTCTTCTCTTGGAGCAGCGTTTTCCAAAGCCTTGACAAAAACCTCTATCGGGTTCTTTTTTGTTTTCTGCTCTATTATTGTGAAAGCCTTCTCGACTAAGTTGTATACAGTTGATGATTTACCAGTGCAAAAACCACTTGTTAATTTGTGCTTTTTTCCTCTGTGGCCTGGTATCATCATCCTGTTTATCAATCTTTCAACAATGAAACTCCTTGATTTATGAAACCTATTACCAGCATATCTTGCTCCTGTTCTTGGAACAAATACTGGGTTAACATTTATGTATCTCTCAAGTCCAGGATCAATTACTTTGATGTGAGAGCAGTCCCATTTGTTGAATGCTAAAACAGTGGTCATGTCGTGTTGGAATTCTGATTTGTTTATAAAACTTTTGATGCAAAAATTTATAAAAATTTATAAAACAATAACTATTTCTTGAGAAACAATGGCTTTGAAAAAAAAAGAAGTAAAACAAATAGTTCCTAAGAATACTAAGCAGAAAAATAAGCAAGAAAAGCCCTTAAAACATGAGGATGGACCTACAAAGGCTTTGATAATTGTTAAAGGTGAAGAGCCATTAACCCCTGAACTTAATATTGGATTGGTTGGTCACGTAGATCATGGAAAGACTACTCTGACTGAAAAGTTGTCTGGGAAGTGGACTGATACTCATTCTGAGGAGATAAAACGCGGGATAACTATAAGGATAGGATACGCAGATACTATTTTTAGGAAGTGTCCAAAGTGCAAAGGTTCTGAGGCTTACACTGTCAAAGGCATTTGCGAAGAGCATAAGATGAAAACTGAGCCTTTAAGGATGGTATCTTTTGTTGATGCTCCAGGGCATGAGAGCTTGATGGCGACAATGCTTTCAGGTGCGAGGATAATGGATGGTGCCCTATTAATGGTTGCTGCAAATGAGAAGTGTCCCCAGCCACAAACAAGAGAGCATCTCATGGGTTTGCAGATAGCTGGTATAAACAATATAATAGTTGTTCAAAACAAGATAGATTTAGTTCCAGAAGAACGAGTACTAAGAAATTATAGTCAGATAAAAGAATTCTTGAAAGGAACAATTTTTGAGAGTGCACCAATAATACCTATAAGCGCTCAAAAAGGTGTAAATGTTGATTTTCTCATAGAAGCGATAGAAAAACATATACCAACCCCAAAGAGGGAGAAGTCAGACAATCCAATAATGTTTATAGCTAGGAGCTTTGACGTAAACAAGCCCGGATCAAAGCCTAAAGATTTGAAAGGAGGAATTTTAGGAGGTGCCTTGCTGCAGGGAGTGATAAAGGTTGGTGATAGGATAGAAATAAGGCCTGGTCACGTTGTTGAAGAGCAGAATAAGTCTGTTGCAAAGCCTATTTTTGCAAAGGTTGTCTCTTGCATGACTGGTGGTAAAATGGTTGAAAAAATAGAGCCTGGTGGTTCTGTTGCTGTGATGACTGGCCTTGACCCAAGCGTTGTCAGCTCTGACAAATTAGTGGGAAACCTTGTTGGTCTGCCTGACAAACTGCCGCCTGTATGGTATAAACTCACTTTGGAGACTCACCTTTTAGAAAAAGTTGTTGGCAGTGAAGAAGAACTATCTGTTGAGCCAATAAAGATGAACGAAGTGTTCATGCTTAATGTTAACAGCGCCGCAACCGTTGGATTTGTCGAGGTTCTTAGCAAGCAACAGTTCTCTTGCAGACTAAAAAAACCTATCTGTGCAGAATTAGGAAGCAAAGTAACCATTAGCAGGAGAATAGGAACTAGATTTAGATTGATAGGCTATGGGATTATAAAAGAGGAAAAGAAATAATTATTTCCACACGTTTTCTACAAAGACGATTCCACATCCGGAATCATAATTTATCTTTACAATGTCTTCTATTGCTTTGTTTCTCACACTTTCAGAAACTCCCATCTCCAAGTTTTTTCCATTCAAAGGATATTCTAAACCAGTAGCTCGCACATTCTGAAGTATTGGAAACGGCATGATTGAAACCGTTCTTCCATTCACATTTTCTAAGATGGTTTCTTCTTTTGTAAAGAAGTAGTACAGATATGCATCCCAAAACATGAGCTCCAAACTGTCTTTATACTTCTTTGCAACACTGAGTATTCCAAGGAAGTGATCCATCTGTCCTCCCCTAGCTCCATATATGTCAAAATGATTGTATTTGTCAAACAGCACGTGTATTGCTTTTTCAAAATCAGTTGTTTCTTGTTCATAGACATTTATTATTTGTGGCTTTATGTTTGAAACCTCTTTTATTGAGTCCATATCTCCAATTACTGCTCGCACATTAAGTTTTAAATCTTTAACTTTGTCATATGCTCCATCAACGCAGTATATGTTTCTTTTTCCTTTTAGTTTTGAAGCTATGAATTCAAGATTCATGTCTCCGTTTAAGATGAGGTTAGCTTTACGTGAAGTCATGGATGCATGGTTTTTTATAATTTTAATAAATCTATCTTTTTATGTAATAATATTTATATATTTTAACAATATTTTTTATTAAGATGTTAAGTTCTGTGAAAAATGACTTGGAGGAGTTAAGAAATCTGCAGAAAGCAAAAATTTTATCCAGATTCTTCAAGACTGGAAAAGGTGAGTATGGTGAAGGTGATATATTTTTAGGAATCACTGTTCCTTTGCAGCGAAGTGTTTCAAAAAAATATTCAAATATATCTTTTGATGAAATACAAGAGCTTCTCTCAAGCAAGGTGCATGAGCGCAGGCTTACTTCTCTATTCATACTAGTCAATAAATATAAGAAAAGCGATGCAAATGGTAAGAAAGAAATATTTAATTTTTACTTGAGAAACACAAAGAATGTTAACAACTGGGATTTAGTTGACTTATCAGCACCTAACATCGTTGGAAATTATTTGCTTGATAAAAATAAGTCTATTTTGTACAAGCTTGCAAAGTCAAATAATCTTTGGGAGCGAAGAATTGCAGTGCTTGCAACTTATGAGTTCATAAAGAACAATCAGTTCAAAGACACTCTGAAAATAGCTGAAATCTTGTTAAACGACAAGCATGATTTGATTCACAAAGCTGTTGGCTGGATGCTTAGAGAAGTTGGGAAGAGAAACCAGGAAAAAGAAGAATCATTTCTAAAAAAGTATGCGGCGGCGATGCCAAGAACTATGCTTCGATACGCGATAGAGAAGTTTGATGAGAAAAAAAGACAATTCTATTTGAGAAGCTTTAAATAAACAGATTATTTTTGTCTCTTTCATGTCTAAAGATAAAGATGAGTTTGTGAAAGTCTGTCCAAATTGCAAATCTATAAATGTTAGAATTGATAAATCAACACTTCAACAAACAGGCATCTTTCCAACGTTGTATATATGCAAAACCTGCAGTCATTCGGCTTACACCTTTCCTGAAGTTAAACTTTCAAGACTTGAAAATTTTAAAAAAAATGTTGATAAAAATGAACTAAGAAATCTGAAAGGTAAAAAAACTGAATTAATTAACACTTCTCATGGAGATTTTGAAGTTCGATTCATTTGGAAAACCTCATCTTTATTCATCATCTTGGTGGGTCTTATTTTTGTTTTTAATAATTTATTAGTTGGAACTGTTTTGATAGTTTTAGGACTAATTATCTTTATCATAACTTACTTTAAGAAAAAAGAATTAAAAGATGATTAATATTATTTTTTAAAAATATTATGTTAGTTGCATCTAACTTTTCGAAACGTTTAAATAATAATCCTTTTAACTAGAATATTCCAATGAATGAATCTATAGAAAACTACTTGAGAATTATATATGTTCTTGTAGAGAAACAAAGTGATAAATCTTCAGGTATTAAGATAACTGATATAGCTAAAGAGATGGATGTTTCAAAACCAAGCGTTTCTTCAATGATTAAAAAGCTTACAGATCAGAAATACCTTAAGTCAAAGCCTTATTCAAAAGTGTTTTTGACAAGCAAGGGATTTAATGAGGCAAGAAAGATAACCCATAATCACAGGGTAATAGAAGTTTTTCTTAAAGATGTTTTAAACTATGATATGACTAAGGTTCATGTGGAGGCACACAGGTTAGAACATGCTTTTTCAGATGAATCGATAAAGAGACTTGATGACTTCCTAAATAACCCTAATCTTTCACCTTTTGGAAGATTTATACCTCACAAAAATGATGATGTGGTGTTGCCTGAGAAATCAACACTTGACAACCTAAAAATGGGTGAGTTCGCAAGGATTGTTTCAGCTCCAGGCAAAGGAATTATCAGACGCAGACTTTTAGACATGGGTGTTGTTAGAGGTGCAAGAGTAGTGATTGAAAGAGTAGCGCCTCTTGGAGATCCAATTCAGATAAAAGTGAAAGGTTACTCTTTGTCTTTGAGAAAGGAAGAAGCAAAGAAAATAGATGTAGTAAAAGAATGAACAAGAATATGAAAAGGTAACAGTTATGACTCCTACAAATTTTAATATTGCACTGGCGGGAAATCCTAATTGTGGAAAAACAACGCTATTTAATAATCTTACAGGCATGAAACAACATGTTGGTAATTGGCCTGGAAAAACTGTTGAGAAAAAAGAAGGCTTCTTTTATTATAATAATTTAAAGATTAATATTATAGATCTTCCGGGAACATATAGTCTGACTGCTTATTCTATGGAAGAAATAGTTACAAGAGATTATATAGTAAATGAATCCCCTGATATTGTCATAAACATAGTTGATGCTTCTAATCTAGAAAGAAATCTTTACCTGACTGTTCAACTGATAGAATTAGGTGCAAATGTTATTCTTGCTTTAAACATGAATCGTTTGGCAAATAAAAAAGAGATGATTATAGATTCAAAGAAATTATCTGAACTATTAGGAATTCCAATTGTTAAAATAGAAGCCATTGATAAGACTGGTAGAGATGAACTTTTATCTCTTGTTATGAAAGTTTATTCTTCAAAAAAGAAAACCCAAAACAAAATTCATTATGGAAACGAACTTAATAGTCATATAGAACAATTACAAAGAATTATAGATTCTAAAATTAAAAACGAAACAAAATATCTATCAAAATGGCTTGCTATAAAAATAATAGAAGAAGATGAAGAAATAATAAATTATGTCTTAAAAGAACAGAATGGTAAAACAATTTTGCATGATGCATCTAAGATTAGAAAACATTTAATGGAAGTTTATGGAGATAATGTTGATGCAATCTTTGCAGATGCAAGATATGGATTTGTTGCGGGTGCAGTTGCAGAATGTGTTAACAGGCCAAAAGTTGATAAGGTAACCACGACTGATAAGATAGACAGGATAGTTACGAATAAGTTTCTTGGTATACCAATATTTCTGCTTTTAATGTACTTGATGTTTCAAATAACTTTTTCAGCAGCGAATCCTTTAGTTGGTTTAATACAATATCTTTTTGGATTATTATCTCAACAAGTCACAATCATACTTTCATTGTTAAACAGTCCTGATTGGCTTATATCATTATTTGTAGATAGCATAATTGGCGGTGTTGGTTCTGTAATAGTTTTCTTGCCAAACATATTTTTGTTATTCTTAATGATATCATTTCTTGAAGATTCAGGATACTTAGCAAGAGCTGCTTTTATAATGGATAAGCTCATGCATCAAATAGGACTTCACGGGAAATCTTTCATACCATTAATACTTGGTTTTGGATGTAATGTTCCAGCAGTCATGGCAACTAGAACCCTTGATAATAAGAGAGATCGTTTGCTAACAATACTTATAACTCCTTTCATGTCTTGTAGTGCAAGACTTCCAGTCTATATATTATTTGTAAGCGCATTTTTTCCTTCAAATCAAGGATTAATAGTTTTTTCGCTGTATTTGCTTGGAGTAGTCCTCGCGATAACTGCTGGTTTAGTATTCAAAACAACAGTGTTCAGAGGCACAACAAGTGCTTTTGTAATGGAACTTCCACCATACAGGCTTCCAACAATAAAAGGTAGTTTAATACACATGTGGGAGCGTGGAAAACTATTTATCATAAAAGCAGGAACAATAATATTCTTAGCAGTTCTTGTAATCTGGCTACTAAGCAATCTTCCTCTTGGAGTTTTATACGCATCTGAAAGTAGCATCATTGGAATTATTGGAAAATTTATTGCACCAATATTTGCACCTTTAGGATTTGGAGTTTGGCAAGCAGCAGTTGCACTAATATTTGGAGTCGTTGCAAAAGAAGTAATCGTTGGAACTTTTGGTGCATTATTTAATGTGGGAACACAAGGACTTGGCGTTGCACTAACAGCCGTATTTACACCTTTATCAGCTTACTCTTTCATGGTTTTTACTCTTTTATACACTCCATGCATACCAACACTCGCATCTATAAAACGAGAGACTGCATCTGTTGCTTGGATGTTTTTTGTTGCAGCCTACTTAGCAGTTGTTGCTTGGATTATCTCGTTTATTGTTTACCAGGGAGGATTGCTTTTAGGCTTTACTTAAAATGAACGACAAAATAATATTTTACATAATCGGTGCAGTTATACTATTTATGTTTTGGAGAATGATTAGAAAAATGATTGTTAAGAACAAATGTGGTTGTTGCGATGTGAAAGATAAGTGTGCGGTTAAGAAATAAATATTTTGATACAAATAAAATATTAAAAAAATTTATGCTGAAATTTCTAAAACTTTCAATTTGAAGTTTAATGTCTTTCCTGCTAATGGATGGTTTAAATCCAGAGTTGCTGTTTTATCATTTACTTCTGCAATTTTAACAGGTACTTGAACACCGTTTGGAAGCCCCATTAAAAGTATCATTCCTGGTTTTAGCTCGTGATCTTTTGGAAGCTGTTCTTTTGGAACCTCTTTTACTAGTTCAGGATTGTAGTCTCCGTATGCATCTACTGGTTTTAGGGTTATTTTTTTCTCTTCTCCTTTCTTCATCCCAATCATTGCATCTTCAAATCCTTTTATGACTTTGCTCGCTCCGACTTCAAACTCTAATGGTTTGCCGTGGTTTTTTGAACTGTCAAAGACTGTGCCGTCGTCAAAACTGCCTTCGTACTCAACTTTAACCTTGTCACCTTTCTTAATAGTTGACTTATTGTCTTCTTTCTTAACTGCTGGTTTAGCTCCTGATTTTTTTGCTGGCATGATTATCAACTCCTTTTTAAAATTCAAATTTATGGATTTTTTATAAATGTTTTGTCTCTTTAAATTATATTTCAAAGAGTTGTGTGCTAAGATATTTTTCTCCTCTGTCAGGTAATATTACAACTATCTTTCCACTCTTCATTCTCTTTGATTTTTGTAGTGCTGCCCACATAGCTGCACCTGAGCTCATTCCAACAAACAACCCTTCTTTTCTTGCGAGCATTCTTGCTGTGTTGTATGCTTCTTCGTTTTCTACAACAATTTTTTCATCAAGCATTTCTTGGTTGTAGATTTGTGGAACTATTGCTTCTTTCATGTTTTTTAGTCCTTGTATCTTGTGGCCTTTGACTGGCTCTGCTCCGACTATTTTTATGTCTGGTCTGAGCTCTTTTAGCCTTTTTCCAACCCCCATCAAGGTGCCTGATGTTCCTATTCCTGCAACGAATACATCAACTTGTCCGTTCATTTGCTCCATTATTTCTTTTGCAGTTTCCTCATAATGCGCTAATGGATTCTTCTCGTTTGAAAACTGGTTTGGCATGAAGTATTTTGTTGGTTCTTTTCTTACCATTTCGTGTGCTTTTATTATTGCTCCATCAGTTCCTTCTTCTGCAGATGTTAATATTACTTCTGCTCCAAGGGCCTTTAGCATCTTTCTTCGCTCGATGCTTGCTGATTCAGACATTACTATCTTAAGTTTGTATTCTTTGACTGCTGCAACAATTGCAAGTCCAATTCCAGTGTTTCCAGAAGTAGGTTCAATTATTGTTTTTTTATGTGTTAGCTCACCACTCTTTTCAGCCTCCTCAATCATCTTCAAGGCTATTCTGTCTTTGACGCTTCCACCTGGGTTGTTGCCTTCGATTTTTGCATAGATTTCAACATTTTTGTTTTTGTTTAATTTATTTATCCGAACAAGTGGTGTTTTACCTATTAACTCTAATACGCTATCTGCACGGATTGCACCGATAACCACCCTTTAATATTTGTTCTGTCTGTTCTGTTTTCATTTTATAGATACCTCCTATTATTTTTGTTTTTTTATAGAAAAGAATGTGTGCCTGTGAATTTAGAACTAACAACAACAGAGAAAACTTATTTGTAGTTCTTTAAGGCTCATAAACATTGTTAACTATAGTTTATTTTTAAATTTTTCTCTTTTTTTTATTCTTTAGTGACAGTATCTCCGATTGGAAAATGACTCCTCCTTAGTGCTCGAAAAAAAGCACATAGGAGAAGTGCATGGTTATGTTTACCAAACAAACCATGACACATATAACATCGTTTTTACAAAAAACTTTCGATTCTTGTAGTATA
>JAHJQL010000040.1 GCA_018819065.1 Nanobdellota archaeon
TGAAACACCTTGTTCAGTGAATGCATATGGTAAGTATCGTCTTCCACCATGACTTGAGGTGCCATTTTGGAACCTCAAGGTATTGTTAGCAATCTTTGAATTCAATTCTTCATACTCTACAACTGTTATCTGAAACATAAAATTTTCAGGGAATCGGGTTTTGTTCCTTTTTACCGCTTTGTTTAAGTCTTTTGTCTCAACTTCATATAAATATGCCAAGTCACTGTCAAGCATGACTTGTTTTCCTCTTATTTCATGTATTTTGTCTTTGATATTCATATTATATTCAATAGAAGTTTCTTATTATGCTTTTCGCACAGATGTCCAGTGTTATTTTGGGCACAACCGTGAATTATTCGAAAAATAACTTCAAATAAAACATCGAAAAACTAAGAAAAGCAGGCTACAAGAAGAAGCTTTACAACCTAGAAGAGGGAGCAAAGGAATACTTGTGTGAATACTTGGAGAAAGGATATAGGAGTTATTGAAGAGATTATTGTAACCACTTAAAAATAAGTAAATATATAAATAATTAGTTCTTTTAATGACAAAGAGGGAACCATTTTTGAGTTAAGATGAAAGTTACTAAAAGATTTATCGAAGGGTTTTTGAAAATTTACATTTTATTTATTGTATTTATTCTTATAAGTTTAATATTTAGATTGCACATTCCATTCATAGGATATATTACAGCCATAATGACTGTAATTGTGATATTTTTAACCTTGAGAAAAAAAATTAGCAAAGATAAAACTATAGGAATAACTATAGGTTTACTAGTTTTAGTATTAATGTTTTCTGTAGTACAAGAATATAATAATTATCAAGATAAAAAAACAAAAGAATTTTTTGACTCATTCACATATTTAGACTTAGGAGTTGAAAATAGTAATAATATTTTCTCAGAAATATATCCAATCACTAATTTAGGACCAAAAGAAGCTGCTATTGATGAAAACAATTCCATAATAACTTATAGAGAAATAAAAGGTCCAGTTTATACAAATGTTAAAGTTCCTTCTGAATTTGATTCAATAGAATTATTGATTAAGATTAAAAAAGAAGATTTGTCTAATTTAATGTTAGGTTTACAAGATGGTGAAAACAGTTACAAAAAATATTGGATTCTTGACAGCTTAAACTTATCAGATTATGAACATGTAGAAGAAAATGGTAAATATCTATATTACATTGACAATCAAAGCGAGAAATATGATTCAGTGACTAATTTTTTACAGAATCTGCCTAAGAATAAAAAAGTAGGTTATAGCAATGATGCAATAGTAAATCTTGGAGGAAATTCAGAAACTCCTTATAAAATAACAGGATTTGACGAAGAGCACAACATGGTTGATGACGGTAGTTTTGAAAGCTTCAACAGAACAGTAGGTGATTGTTGCAATGGAAATCCAAACAAACCCGAAGTATTTAGTGAGAAAAGTGCAGACGCATATGAAGGAAATTATTCTTTGAAATTGTGGAGTTTAGGACATTGTGCATGTACAAATTTAGACGTGAATAATTTTTCAAACAATAGTTTATACTATTTTTCATTCTATTATAAGGGGACTAATCCTAAATTTTGTATTTGGAAATCTGGAGAAAACATATGTGATCCTTCACAAACATTAAAAGAAACAAGGAAATGGAAAAAATATCAAGATATAATAAAAACATCAACAAATACATTAGGATTAATACCATTCTTCTACGCTGATTTTAACAAAGAGAAAAAAACTAACTATTACGATGATGTGAAAGTTTTCAAAGGCAAAGATGTACAAACTATTGATAAAGAAAAACCTTATGCTTTTAAAATTAACAACACTTATTATCTAAGAATTTTTCATGACAAAAATGATTTTCATCCTGAGTATCCATTGATTGAAAAAATATATCTTGAAACAAATGTTTTACTTATGGATTATTTGTTGCTAAATTATAATTATAATATAATACAAAATAATGATTGGATAATTGTTAAGTTTATGATTCCTAACAACAAACTTTTTTATGGAAAAAACCTTAAGTTAATGATTTTCTCAGCAGGAAAAGAATTAAATACAAGCTTAAAAATCGACTCATTAGGAGTAAAATTCAATGAAAATAAGTAATTTTCTGTTAAGATACTTATACTTTGCAATAACAATTACTATTGGTTTTTTTATCTTTTTGTTTTTTGATACTTTAAAATTTATGATTGCAAAAAAATTATTAATATTTGGAATTATTCTCATATGGACCTTATACCTTATAATATTACTCAATCAAAAGAAAACTTTGATTCCTGAAAAGTTCATATTGATATTTTCTTACATGATAATATTATCATTAATACTTCTATTTCATACAAAAGTTTTAAGAGTTCTTAGTTACGAAAACTTGTTTATTTCGTTTTTACTTGTTGGTTTCTTGTTTTATATTTATAGAATTGACTCTCGATACTTAATACTTCCTGCAATTCTTTTATTGTGGCTTTGTCCTTTTTTGCTTATTTATGAATTGCAAGCACTAGCTGAAGGAATGGCTATTTATGCTTACTATTTCTTAGTTGTTGGCGTTATCTTACAAATTATTGAATTTAAGAGGAAAAAAGAAGTTTCTTTGGAGTTTGAAAGAATTGGCAATATTTTGTTCAAAAAGAAAGTTTTTTTAATAGGTGTCTTATTTTTAGTCATATTTGGTGTTGCTCAAATATTTAAATTAGGGGTGATGTATAAAGCTTTTAGCTTGTATTTAGGCGTTACATTAATAATAATTTACTTGTTAAAATACCTATTAAAAAATGATTAAAAAACTTCTTAATAAGGATGATGGATTGATAAAAGCAGGAGGAATATTCTTAGTTGCGAGCGTTATAGCAGGAGTTATGAATTACGCTTATCAGATAATCATGGGTCGTATGCTGGGACCATCACTTTATGGAGTTCTTGGAAGCTTACTTGCATTGTTGATGATAGCTCAGATAACATCAAGTTCAATTCAATTAGTAATTAGTAGATTCATCTCTGAATTTAAAGCAAAAAATGAGTTTGGAAAAATAAACTATCTAATTTCAAAATCATTTTTTTATATCACAATTTTTAGCATTCTGGGAATAATAATCTATTTTTTTATGATACCATGGATTTCGAGAATCTTACAAATTGATTACTGGTTATCTATGGTTATGCTTGGTTTGCTTGCAGTAACTAGTTTTTTTGCTGCGATAATAAGTGGATACTTAAATGGCCTTCAGAAATTTGTTTATCAAAACTTAATAGGAATAATAGGAATTGTAATAAAGTTATTTCTTGGAGTCTTGCTTGTTTATCTTGGTTTTAGTGTTGATGGTGCTCTTGGAGCAATACTTGTAGGTGGAGTTATAGGATTAATAATTGGATTATTCGCCTTTAAGAGTCATAAGCATTTTAAGAAGAAAAAGTTTTCATTCAAAAAAATAGCATCTTATTCTTTACCTGTATTTCTGGCATCAATTTTTCCAATTGTGTTGATTAACATAGATATTATATTAGTAAAAATATTCATGACAAGTGTCGAGACTGGTTATTATGTTGCTGCAAGCACCTTTGGAAAAATAATATGGTTTGGATCTGGTTTTTTTGCCGCTCCGTTATTTCCAAAGATTGCAGAATTACATGATAAACGTAAAGATACTTCTTCAATGCTAAAAAATAGCTTAATATACACATTCATAATTGCAGGTGTTGGTTGTGTTGCTTATTTCATGATGAATCATTTCATAGTTAACACTCTTTATGGTGCAGCATATTCAAGTGTTATAAGTTTAATTGGACCATTTGGTGTTGCAATGGCTTTCTTTTCATTAAACATGATTATGATAAATTATAATTTAGCAGTAAAAAAATACGGATTTATCTACTTGATTGCAATAGCATTAATAATAGAGTTAGCTATGATAATTTTCATGCATGGTTCATTATTAGATATTGTTAAAATTGTTCTTGGAACAAACATGATTTTGTTCATATCAATTATTATTTATAACAAAAAAGACTTTGGTGTAAATTTAGGTGCAAACTATGTATAGTAAGAAACTTTCAATAATAATACCTGCATATAAAGAGGGTGCTTGGATAAGACCACACCTTAAACAAGTTAAAAAAAAAATATCTGAGTTCATCCCTAATTATGAAATAATAATTGTTGTTGATGGCATTATAAATGAAACTTTTAAAGAAGCAAAGAAAGTTGATGGTATAAAAGTTCATGGCTACACTAAGAATATGGGAAAAGGCTTTGCCTTGAAATACGGATTCTCTAAAAGCACCGGAGATATAATAACTTTTTTAGATGCTGATGGGGATATTGATGCTGCACAACTTAGAAATCTTTATCCTTACCTTTCATCCTCAGACATGGTTATTGGAAGCAAGAGACATCCTTTTTCAAAACTTCATTATCCTTTATTAAGAAAAATCTTAAGTAAGTGTTATCAACTATTCACTAAACTAGTGTTAGGTGTTAACTTAAGAGATACTCAGTCTGGAATAAAACTAATCAAAAGAGAAGTTTTAGAAATCATAATGCCTCTTGTCATGGTAAAAAGAATGGCTTTTGATGTTGAACTTTGTTTTCTTGCTCAAAAGCATGGCTTTAGAGTTGTTGAAGCACCAATATTTATTGATTACCAGATGTCTGGTTCTAGTGTTGGTTTAGGAACAATACAAAGAATGTTTTTAGACACATTAGCCATAAGATATAGATATTCTATTCTTAAGTATTACCAAAAAGCATTTCACAAATCAAAATTTAAAAAATGAAAGTATCTATTATCATACCAGTTAAAGAGATTAATCATTATATTAGAGAAAGCATTCCTTATCTTCTCAATCTGAATTATGACGATTATGAAATATTAATTCTGCCTGATTTTTACAAGGAGAAAATGATTTTCTTGAACTCTGAAAAAATAAAAGTTATTGAGTCTGGCAGAACTGGTCCTGCTGAAAAGAGAGATTTAGGAGCAAAAGAAGCAGAAGGTAAAATTCTTGCGTTTATTGATGATGATGCTTATCCTAAAAAGGATTGGCTAAGAAAAGTTGTTAGAAATTTCAAGGCAAATATTGTTGCTGTTGGTGGACCTGCCATTACTCCTTTAAATGATAGTTTAAGGCAAAAGGCTTCAGGCATAGTTTTTGAAACATTGACTGGTGGAGGGGGAATGGATTATCGGTATAAGCCTAAAAAAAGAAGGTTTGTTGATGATTTTCCAACTGTTAACTTTTCAGTTCTAAAAAAAGTTTTTTTAGAAATAGGAGGTTTTGATTCTAATTATTGGCCTGGAGAAGACACAGAGTTTTGCCTTAAGTTAATTAACAAAGGTTATAGAATTATATATGATCCTCAAGCAGTTGTTTATCATCATAGGAGAGAATTGTTTAAAGAGCATTTAAAACAAATTTCTCAATATGGAAAACATAGGGGAAGATTTGCAAGAACACTTCCAGACACATCATTTAGACTTACTTATTTGATGCCTTCTCTTTTTGTTTTGTTCTTAATAATTGGTTTTATAATCTCTTTTTTTAGTCAGATATTTTTAACAATATTTCTTTTACTCATTGCAACATACTTTGTTATAATAACTTTTGACGTTGCAATAAGGGTAAATAATATAAATATCCTTGTTTTGGCAGTTTTAGGGGTATTTTTAACTCATATATTTTATGGTGTGAACTTTTTGTATGGGTTTATGAGTGGAAAAAGTTTCAAAAGCAGACTAAAATGAAGGTTTTTATCAGTTATCCGCCATTGGAATCAAAGAAAGGATTTGCACAGATAGGGCAAAATAGACAGTTTCAATGGTTTGAGCAACACTCAGTTATTTACCCTATGGTTCCTGCTTATGCAGCAACAATTCTTTCTAACAGTGGTTTTAATGTTTTTTGGGATGATGGAATTGCTAAAAAAGAGAGTTATTCTAAATGGATTAAAAGGGTTTTTAGAGAAAAACCAGATTTAGTTGCTATAGAAACTAAGACTCCTGTTGTTAAAATGCATTGGAAGATTATTGATGAGATTAAGAAGAAGTTGCCATCTACAAAAGTTGTTCTTATGGGAGATCATGTTACAGAGTTTCCAAAAGAGAGTTTAGAAAGTTCTAAAGTTGATTTTGTAATAACTGGTGGAGACTATGATTTTCTTTTGCTTTCATTATGTAATTATTTAGAGAATAAAGGAGAACTTGAAACAGGCATTTGGTATAGAGAAGGAGATGTGATAAAAAGCACTGGTGATTTTAATCATAATCATGATTTAAATGAATTACCTCTAATTGATAGAGATTTAACCATGTGGGGATTATACGTTGAGAATGGTAACTATAAGTATTTACCAGGCACATACACCATGGTTGGACGTGATTGCTGGTGGGGGAAATGTAAGTTTTGCTCTTGGCCTTCAATCTATCCTAAATATAGAACGAGAAAACCAGAATCATTAGTTGAAGAGATTAGAATACTTGTTAATAAGTATGGTGTAAGAGAAATAATGGATGATACAGGAACATTTCCTGTAGGTATCTGGCTTAAAAAATTCTGTGACTTAATGATTAAATCTGGTCTGAATAAGAAAGTAAGGATTTCTTGCAACATGCGTTTTGGACTCTTAAAACATGATGATTATAAGCTTATGAGAAAAGCAGGGTTTAGATTTTTATTGTTTGGCTTAGAAAGTGCTAATCAAGAAACACTTGATAAGCTTGACAAAGGAATAAAAGTAAAAGACATATATGAAGGTGCTAAACTGGCTAAAAAAGCTGGACTAAATCCTCACCTTACTGTAATGATTGGATATCCTTGGGAAAGTTATACTGATGCTAAAAAAACAATTGATTTAGCAAAAAGAATATTTAATGACGGATACGCAGATACCTTGCAAGCAACAATTATGATGCCTTATCCAAATACGCCAATGTATAAAGAATGCTTGAAAAATCATTGGTTAGATGTAAAACCAGGTGAGTGGGAAAAGTTTGACATGCGAAGCAAAGTGATGAAATCACCATTAACAGAAAAACAAATAAAAGAATTAACATCTTCATTGTATAAACTATTTTTTTCACCAAAATATATTTTTAATCAAATATTATCAATAAGAAACCTTGACGATATAAAATATATACACAAAGGAGTAAAAAAAGTGATTGGAAAACACTTGAAAGATTTTAAATGAAAAAGAATCATTTAGTATCGGTAGTAATAACAACGAAGAATGAAGAGAGAAATATAAAAAACTGTTTAGAAAGTGTGAAGAATCAAACTTATAAAAATATTGAAATAATAGTAGTTGATAACAATTCAACAGATAAAACAAAAGAAATAGCGAAGAAATATACTTCTAAAGTTTTTGATAAAGGACCAGAAAGAAGCGCACAAAGAAATTATGGTGTTGAAAAATCTAGTGGTGAATTTTGTTTATTATTAGATGCAGATCAAATTCTACCTCCAAAGATGATATATGTTTTAATATCTTATATTGACAAGCATCCTAACACAGTTGGAATACAAATACCTGAAAAAATTATTGGAAAAGGTTTCTGGATAAAAGTTAGAGATTTTGAAAAACAATTCTATGATGATACAGTTATAGACGTAGCAAGATTTTTAAGCAGAGATGCTTTCTTAAAAGCAGGATCATTTGACTTATCAATGACAGGACCAGAAGATTGGGATCTTGATCGTAAGATAAAAAACCTTGGAAACATTGGTTCTATAAAACTTAGATTTCTTCATAATGAAAGACTATTCAATATGAAAAGTTATTTATCAAAAAAAAGATATTATTCACGTTCTTTTGAAACATACAAAAATAAATGGAACAATGATAATATATGTAAAAAACAATTTGGATTATATTATAGATTATTAGGAGTTTTTTTTGAAAATAGAAAATGGAAGAGATTATTGGCACATCCTATTTTAACAATTGCTATGTACTATTTAAAAATACGAATTGGATTAATATATCTTTCAAGAAATATAATTAAAAAATGATAAAACCAAAAATTTTAATTACTGGAATAACTGGATTTGTCGGATTACATTTACTTGAAGAAATCAAAAAAAAAAAATTAGAACAACAATATGATTTTAGGGTATTATTAAGAAAGCCAATAATACTACCAAATTTTATTCAAATATTCAAAGGTGATTTGAGAAACTTAAATGTTCTTCATTCAGCATTAGAAGAAAGCAATATAATCATACATCTCGCATCTATTCTTGACTCATCAAATAAAAATTTACAGCATGTTAACATAAAATCATCTGCAAATATTATAAATACAATGAAACAAGATTCAAAAATTATTTTTCTTAGTTCAATAACAGTTAATTATCAAGACAAAACTAAATATTCAAATTCAAAATTAGTAGTTGAAAATCTTATAAAAAAAACCTGTAAACATTATACTATAATAAGACCTTCATGGATTTATGGAAATAATTCTAGAAGTTTTGAGAAACTTTTGAGTCTTATAAAACAATCTTTATTTATACCAATAATAAAAAATAAAATTCAACCTGTATTTGTTAATGACATTAGTAAAATAATACTTGATTCAATAGAACAATACGATTGCCAAATCATAGAAATAGGTGGTGAAAAAATAGAATATAAAAATTTTGTAAAAGTTATTGCTCATTACTTTAAAAAGAAACCTATAATAGTTATTTTACCTTTCGCATTTTTTAAGTTAATATATCAGATATTTAAAATATTTAGAATAAAGATATTAACAAAAGATTCATTAATAGATTTTAAGCATGAAACAAACATAAATTTAGAATTGTTATATGAAAAGTATAAAATTAAACCTAAAAACATACAAGAAATCTTGAAGGAGGATTTAATAAAATGAAAAGAATTGGAGTTTCAATCATAGGTGTGGGTTCTATAAGTGAAAGCTCACACATACCTAGTCTAATGAAAATACCCTGCGCAAAATTAACATCTATTTGTGATATCAGACCAGAGCGTTTAAAATTATTAGGCACAAAATATAACATCAAAAAAATGTTTTTAAATTATAAAGATGCGATAGATGATTCTGACACCAATGCAGTTATAATTGCAACAAACGCATATTCTCATGCAGAAATCGCATTATATGCAATTAAAAAAAAGAAACCTGTATTTCTTGAAAAACCCATAACACTTTTAATACCTCATGCAGAAATGATTGTTGAAGAATCAAAAAAAAATAAAGTTCCTATAATGATAGGATATCAACTTAGATTCTTACCAAATCACACACTCACAAAAAGTTACATGAAAAAATACATAGGACAAGTTTATTCAATTTATATAAGAGCAGAAACTTTAGTAATTAAACCCGCAGAATCTTTACTTATTGATTATGGAACCCATTTTTTTGATTTAATAAGATATTATCTCAACGATCAAAAAATTGTATCAATATCAGGACAAGTAATTTATGATAAAAATAAAATTCAAATTGCAGCAACTGCACTTTTAGAGTTCGAATCAGGTATACATGCAACTATTGAATTATTCTGGTTACCTGATTTCAATTGGGGTGTGGTTGATAGAAGTTTAACAATAGTCGGATCCAAAGGTAAAATTTCAACAAAGATGAGTGGTCCTGATATTACCTTGTGGAGATCAGAATCATTCAGAGATAAAATGTTAGGTCCTAAAAATATATTACCAAAAGAGACTGTTAATCCTTATTTACCTTTAAGTGATTTATGTTATTTAAAAGAACTAGAAACATTTTTTTATTGTTTAAGAAATAAAACAAAAATGCCATCAAATGCTGAAGACGGTTTAAAAGCTCTCCAAATAGCAGATTATATTCTAAAATCATTTACCAAAGGGAAAAAATTTTCGGGTTTAAAAATATGAAATTTAATGTGTTTGATACTAAAGATGGATATAATAATTTGTTAAAACAAGTTTCAGAAGATTATTTTAAAATAATGCAAAAACGATCAAGTGTTCTCATATATATTGATTTATATGGAAGTCCTAAAGTTTTAGAAGCAGGAGCAATAGTTGATATTGAACTTGTTGAAAAATTAATATTCGCAGTTAAAAAAATATCTTTCCCAAGAGAAATTATTCTTGCAACTTCAGGGAATATTCTTTCTGGTTTAGAAAGCTTAAAGTTACAAGGATTTGGAGATTTAAAGAATATTAGACTTTTAGATCTTGATTCAACTTCAAAAATCAGAATACAAGATAAACATTTTAAAGCAATTAGAAATGTTTCTCTTTCAGAAAACATTATTTTATGTGATTATTTCATAAATATTTCTAGTTTGAAACGACATGTAATTGAGAGAGTTGCAGGTTGTTCGATGAATATGTATAATGTATTCTCTAATGACCTCACACGTCAGAAGTTTATGCCTATTTGTGGAAAAGTAATAAAAGATATTTTGCACACAACAAATCCTTTTCTTAATGTGCTTGATTGTGGTATTATTCTTGAAGGATCTGGACCAGTAGAAGGAGATCCAGTTATTCTTAATAAAGTGGTTATTGGAGATAATCCGATTCTGACAGACGCAGTTGGCTGTAAATTAATTGGAGAAGATTTTAGAAAATCACCTCATTTAAAATATCTTTCTAAGAAAAAAAGATTTAATCTTAAGGTTGTAAAGTCTGGGAGAAGAGTCAAGTTTATTTCCTCGTTCGCTTTTAATCTTTTACGCTTTCACACCTTTATAAAAAAAACAAGTTTATATTTAGAAAATTTAGCATATCTTTTTTTTTTAGTATCCTTTGTTTTTATATCTATTGGTCCAAAAAAAATTTTTAAGGGTCGTTGGATGCCTTTCAGTGAATATTTTAAAATTGCTTGGAAGATTTTATCAAGATTTGAAGAACCAAATAATATTTTAAACTGGAAAATAACTATTAACAAACATGTAGAAGAAGAAAGCTTGAGTTGATTATTGAAAATGAGAATGAGGTTTTTAAGTGATAAAAAACAAAGTTTTATAAGAAGTTTAATTATTTAATTTATAGAATGCGTTCACTACATTAACAGGTTCATGTAACTATTTTTTCCTGTTTTGAAATGACCAAAACCGCTTTAGTCTATATAACTTCAGCGATTGTATGAAAAAATGAAATTGGATTATATTGTAATTAGTCAGATTGGAAACGTATCTTACGCACCAACAGGACCATTTATTAATTATTTGAAATATAAGAAAAGACGTTTTTTAACTATTTTACATCCTTTTAACGATATTTGTAAAGACCCTACATTAGTTAAGCTATATACACGCAAAAAATTAATTCTCAAAACTTTTTACCTGAAAATAATTAAAAGTTTTGGTTTGCAATTTTTGTCTTATTTCTTTGAGTTTTTTTTTAATATTTTATATATTATAAAAAATAAACTAAATTCATATAGATTTGTGGGAATGGATTGTTTAGCAGTTTTAGGAGGTATAATTTTAAGAAGAATGGGTTATGTGGATATTGTTATTTATTATAATGTTGATTTTTCAAGGAAGAGATTTAAAAATCTTTTAATAAATAAGTTGTATATATTTTTAGATGATTTTGTTGCACTACATTCAGATTATGTTTGGAATGTTTCTATGCGAACCTGTAAAGAAAGAATTAAAAGAGGAGTTCGAAAAGAAAATGTTATTCATATGCCTAATGGGGTTCATATAGACAATATTAAAATAAATAAAAAAAGTAAAAATCGCTACTCTTTAGTATATACAGGACACATTCAAAAAGAAAAAGGTCTCGAAAATCTGATTAATGCTTTCCCAAGAATACTTAAAAAAGAAAAGAAAGCAACTATTATAATAATTGGTGAAGGAGAAGATTTGTTTTTTTTAAAAAATTTAGTTACTACATTGAGATTAAATAATAATGTATTTTTTTTAGGAAAGAAAAATAATCAGGAAGTTTTAAATATATTATGTAAACAAGGTATAGGTTTAGCATTGTATGATTTATCTAGAGATTATACTTATTATTGTGATCCTGTAAAAGTTAAAGAATATTTAGGATGTGGCTGTCCAGTAATAATCTCTGGTATACCTGAAATAGGAAATATTTTAAAAAAAAAAAAGTTAGGATTAATAGTTAAAAATCCTGATGATATTATTAACGCGTATGAGTTTTTACTTGATAATACCAATTATGAAATATATAGCAAGGGAGCGAGAGAATTCGCCTTCGAATTTGATTGGTTTAAAATGTATGATAAGATTTTAATAAAATAAATTAGACAAGTTGAATATGATAAATAAAATGAATAAAATAGTATCTCTCTTGAGACGTGTTGACTGTGGTAATAATAAAATATATCTTAAAAATAAAAAAATAGTTTGTGATGCTTGTACTAGAGAGTATATTTATCAAAATGGTATTCTAAATTGTTTACCTAAAAAATTATCTTCTACTCAACTTATTGCTATTAAAACTTGGGGAAAAGATTATTCTCATATTTTAAAAGAAAAATACATTATATTTAACGATGTGTATGGTTTGAAAGATGTGGAACTTATACAAAAATATTCTTCTAATTTTAATTCTAAAAAATTTTTGGAATTAGGTTGTGGAAAAGGTCGTGTTTCTGTAATGATAGCAAAGAAAAACGCAGATGTTTATTGTGTTGATATCTGTATAGAAGCTTTGAAAGCCTCACAGAAGTTATTTAAACAAGAGCATCAGCGAGGAGTATTTATATGTGCTGATTTGGAAAATTTACCATTTAAGGAAAATATTTTTGATATTATTTTTGGTGGAGGATCTATTGAACATATTAAAGATACTCATAAAGCTGTATCAGGTTTTTATAGAGTAACCAAACCAAAAGGTATTAATATATTTACAGTTCCTTTTACTTCTTTGAGTACTTTGAGTCAAGGGATAATAACAGGATCTATACCTGATTCAAAAATTCTCGGAAGTTTTTATTATTTTATACATTTTGTTTTATTAAGAGGTAAATTCGCTTTATATGGTTATGAAAAAAATTTTTCTCAAGTATCATTAAATAACCTTTTTAAAAATAATAAATTCAAAAAAATAACAATTTCATTGTATGATGTTACATATACCTTAAAATTTATTCCTTCATATTTTAAGAAATATATATTGAAATTAATAAAAAACAAGTTTTTTTGGCCTATGGTTTGTGTAAAGGTGGAAAAATGAAAACAAACTTTAAGTTAGAAAATATACTCTCATTTAGAACGTTTAGATATTTTATCTATGTTTTACTTTCATTAATTCCTGTGTTACGTGTTGGGAAAGGATATATATGGCACACAGATACATTATATTTTCTAAATCCAGGAAATTTTTTCCTATGGTCTCAAAACCAACTTGGAGAATCTTTAGTAAATAGTGTCATTATATTTCCATTCAAAGTACTCATTAGTACATTGAATATGATTTTTCAAAATAATTATTTGGTGTCGGTATTTTTTTATTGTTTGGCTTTTTTTCTTTTAATGATATCTGTTGATTATATTTTTGGCAAAATATTCTTTGACAAAATGGATAATTTTGTTAAAGGACTTGCTCTATTTGCACTATCCATATTTTCTGTTTTTAATCCTCTTGTGTTGGAATACTATATATTTGGGTTCTCTCTAGCACTTTTTTTAATTGTTATGTTCTTATGGCAATTTTACTTTTTTTATAAACTTTTAAAAACTCATAATTACAAATATTTAATTTATTCATCAATTCTTAATATATTTCTATTTCAGTTTGTGGTATGGATTATTTTTCAAGCAATATTATTGTCATGGTTGGTATATGAAAGTGTACTAGTTAAACGATTAAGTAGAAATTTAATAAATTATTTAATCCCTTATTTAATTATAACAGTTTTACTCATTTCTTTTTTTCTTGTTCCTCTAGCTAGTCAGATTAGTTCTTCTGATATAATATCTTCTACTTTTAAAGGAGGTTCAGATGAGTCTGTTTTAAATTCATTTGTTCCGTTTCAGAAAGTATTGAATTATTTAACTCTTCAAAGTTATTATAATGTTGCTGATATAATTTATTTTAATGATATCATTATTATGGTGTTTATTTTGTTTATTTTGTTTATTTTATTTTCTACTTGTATTGTTAAAATCAAGGAACATTCAAAATTAAAACTGTTTTGGTTGTCTGTGATTCTCATTTCTATTATTTTTGCTACAGGAAAACAAACACCATTTGGATTCATTTTCTCTTTTTTATGGGATAAAACGAATTATTTTCATATTTTTAGAAGCACAATAAGATTTGTATTGCCTGTATATTTAGCATATATATTTTTACTTGCTATTGGAATAACACATCTTGTGAAAGTGGCTAGCAAAAAAACTATTAAAATAACAGCTATAATTTTAATTTTACTATTTTTAGTTACATCTTGGCCACTTCTCACTGGCAATATTAATGGAATAGTAAAAGCAAATAAAATACCTACAGATTATCAACATGTGAAAGAATTATTATCTGAGGATATGGATAATTTTAACATACTAGTCTTACCCTATAGCCTGTATAATTATTATACCTGGTACAATACTCCTGAGACTGAAAAAATATACCCTTTATTTTCTTTTGAAAATGATTTTTATAAGAAACCTGTAATTATACCTTTAATAGGTTCATATTATTTAGACTCTGATTTTTCAATTACTAATGAAATTTATAGAAAAGCCCAATTTACACAAATTAATTTAGACACCAATGTACTTAACAATCTTAATATTAAATATATTTTAATACATAATGACAGATCATTAATGATTAATGGGTCTTATGTTAAGCATTTTCAAACCGAAATTAGTAATATATTACAAAATTTAAATGGTAATTTGGAAACAAAGGAATATGAATATTTTTATCTAATAAAAAATTTAGATTTCAAAGAAAATAAGATTTATTTAAGCAAGAGTATACTTCCATATAGTGATTATTCAAATTTAATATTTTTTCTCAATAAAGGAATCTGTGCAGATAGTTTATGTGCTTATTTAAAAATTAGGGATATATTACCAAGTATGAGTCAAGAAGTTGAATTAATCAATATATCTGATACTTTAAATGTTATTAAGTATAATTCCTCAAACGCATTTAGTTGGAGTGAATTCTCTGGTGTACCCACAAGCATATTTTATCCAGACTGGAAAGAAGTTGTAGTAACAAATGGTGCTTACAAAGATGATTCATTAAGTTTTGAATCAATTAATGACGCTCCCTATATATTTCCTGAATTCAGCACAAGTGCTTGGAACTCGTTTAATTCAACTGTGGTGTACTTAAAGACTGATAATAATTCTCTTATTATACGATCAATTATGGAAAATAACGAATCTGTTAATGGACTCGTTGGTGTGTGGTGGGAAAGTGGATGGATCGGGATGCAAACTAAACTACTTAACTTTCCAATAGAAATACCTCCTAATCAAAAAGCAATAATTCAGATACTTAATTCAATTGACAATCTCACTATTGAATATTTGGATTTTATTGAGTTGGCCAAACAAGATGAACACATTAAAGATTCAGAAACAAACTCAGACTCTTTTTTTAATTTAAAATTTGAAGAGATAAATCCAACTCACTATGATGTATTTGTAGAAAATGCATCTTCATCATTTGTATTGGTATTTGGTCAAAATTATGATTCTTTGTGGGAAGCATATCTCGATGGCCAAAAAATCTCAGAAGATAACCATATGCAACTGAATGGTTTTGCAAATGGTTGGATAATAGACCTGGTTACTTTATGTTCTGATACCGCTATGTGTGATAAAAATGATGATGGAACTTTTAATTTAGAATTATCACTTGAATATTTGCCACAGAAGCGTTTTTACCTCGGTTTATTAATTTCATCATTCACATTATTTTTATGTCTTTCTTATCTCTTTTATGATTGGCGTAGAAGAAAAACTGATCCTTGGGCTGAACAATTGCATCATTGGTTTATGAAATTCAGAGTTATTAGATGGCTTTCCAAATGAAACTCAAAGATTATAATAATTACGGAATTATAATAATTGTGTTTATACTAATCTTTCTATCTAACATGTTTAAAAATTTGTTAATCGTTGATTATATATCTAAAGGTTTTGTTTCAAAGAGTTTTTTAACGACTAATTTTTCCTATGTTTCTATTTTTCAACCATTACAATTATTATCAAATATTTTTCATTTGCAAACTGTCTTCTTTCAATTAGTAGTTTTAATAGCTATGTTATTCTCTTTTTATTTCATAAAAAAACTATTTCCAAAATACTCTTTATTTTTTGCATTTATTTTCTTCTTTAATCCTTTCATGTATTCTCGTTTAATGGTTGGTCAGATTGGAGTTATCTTAACTTATCTTCTTCTTCCTGTATTTATTTATTACATTTTAGATAAACATAAAAATTCTTTGTATAAAGCAATCTTCGTTGCTACAATCATTGGTTCAGTTCAATCTCAATATTTTATTATTTGTTTTGGAATCTTTTTTTTATCTCTTATTTTTTACAAACATAATAGAACAACAAAGTCAATCGCTTTATTTGCTATTCTTTTAATAGCTTTAAACATGTTCTGGCTCCAAGGCATGTTTGCTAATAACATTTTTTCTTCTATTGATTCTTCTCACGAATCTTTCTTCTCTCCTGTTCTTCGCGGCGATTCTTTTTCAACTGCTAAGATCATCGGTATGTGGGGTTTTTGGCGCGAGGCTGGTTACATTACTACTTTTAACACTTTTCCTCATTGGCTTTGGTTTTTAATGGTTCTTTCTTTAGTTGCTCTAATGCTTGTTGGTTTCTTCTCTAGAAAGAAAGATAAAACTTCAAAATTCTTTTTTTCGCTGTGGTGGATTGGTGTGTTCTTTGCATCTGGTTATGGTCATCCTTATACTAGGCCTATTTTTGATTTTCTGTTCAATAACCTTCCTTTCTTTAATGGCTTTAGAGACAGTCATAAATTCGTTGTTTTAATTGTATTAGCTTATGCTTACCTTGTGCCTATTGGCTTAATCAAAGTTAGGGATTGGCTTAAAACAAAGACTCCTTTTAAAAAATTAATCCATTATGCAGTTCCAATATTATTTGTGATATTCATCTTAGCCTACACTTATCCATTGATTGGTTTGTGGGGTCAAGTAAATTCAACAGATTATCCAAAATCTTACGAACAAACTAATCAGTTCTTATTATCTCAAAACATGACAGGTCAAATTCTATACTTACCATGGGAGAATTATCTCACATATAACTGGACAGTAAAAGCTAATCCTGATGGCAGAATCGCTGTTCCTATTAATAACATAGTCAAACCTATCATAATTACAGGTTCTGGTCAATGGGGTTCTGCAAATAACTTACAGCTTAACATAACAAACTGTCTTAACAACCAATCATTAATTTGTCTAGCGAATAACAACGTTGAATTAGTTTTAAAAGATAAATGTGCTTTTTATCCCAATGAGTATGAATGGGTTAATCACGACTTTGTCTATCAAGATTCCTGCATTGAAGCTTACAAACTAAAAGGAAAGTTTCATAAGGTAGAATATAAAATACCTGCAAGATTTTACATAGGTTGGATTATCAGCATAATAACTTTAATATTCTTAATCATTCTTTACAGAAAGAAATAACATTCCCTAGTGCTCATTTCTTTTTTTTCTTTGAAAAAAGCCCCATTTATTTCAATTCTTTTTTCTTTCTTTAAAAAAGAAATGTCCCATTTCTGCTTTCCGAGTGTTTTCTCCATCTCCAAAACTTCTTCCAGCCTCTAAAACAGCCATTAACAACAGCCAACAACAACCATCATTCCCTTCCAACTTCCGAGTGTCCAGCCGGAATTGTTTTCATTTCAAAAAGCCAATAAACCGTTCATCAAAAGCAAAAATTCTCCGAATAATCTTAAGCAATCAATATAAACCTAAAACAATAATTTATTCTAAGACATTTCCGAGAGTGAAAAGAAAACATTTATATATTAATTGATACATAAAATATATCAATTGATATAAATAGGTGATAAATATGCCACAATTCACTAACGTTGAAATTGTCAAAAAGAGATATCCTAACCTAAGCACAGTCTTAATGGTTGAAGATATATTAAAGAAAAACAGGGATTTACCAATGAAGCTATCAGACCTAAAAAAGAAGCTGCCAAAACAAGTCATGCACCAAACGCTAAAGATAATGCTAGAATACCTATTTAGAAGCGGAAAAGTAATCTATGGCCCAAAAGGCGTGCAATGGATATATTCAGAGCCAGATCACCTTAAAAAGATGATGAAAAACACATTAGAGATATAAAGATGTATTTAGGAAAAGAAGTCAGAATATTACTAAAAGGCCAAGCAAGAAAAACATACTTAGAATTAAAAAAGAAAAACGACAAAGAATCCCGTATCATCTTAAACTCAATAGAAAGAGTCAAAGAAATACTCAAAAAAAACCCGCAATTTGGAGATCCTATTGCAAAGAGATTAATACCAAAAACATTAAGAGACTTAAACATCCAAAACTTATACAGGGTTGAACTACCTAACTACTGGAGAATGCTTTATACAATCCAAGGCAACAAAATTGAGATATTTCTATTTATACTTAACATTACAAATCACAAAAACTATAATAAGTTGTTTGGATACAACAAAAAATAAATTCGTAATTCTTCCGAATAATCTTAAGCAATCAATTTAAAGAAGAAAACGATAATAAACTCTAAATCTAATAAAAAAACAAAAAATATATAAACTAAACTTTACATACATAAACTAAAATGGACATATATAAAGTTAACTTGACAAGGCTTGAGAGTGATATATTCTCACTTCTCTGCATGAAAGCAGGAGAAAAGCTCAGCCAAAGGGAAACAGCCAAAATACTCAAAGTATCACCAACAGCAGTCTCTAATTCCATGAAAAAGCTAAAAGACATCAACTTAATCAAGATTGAAAAGACAAAGACTATAAACTTCATCTCCTTCAACAGAGACCATCAAAGAGCAATCGAACTTAAAAGAGTTGAAAATCTAAAAAACATCCACCTCTCCGGACTATCAGATTACTTAGAAAAAGAGCTAGCAGGAAGCACAATAATACTCTTTGGAAGCTACTCATTAGGAGAAGACATCATAAATTCAGACATAGACATTGCAACAATAGGAAGAAAAGACAAATCATTACAACTAGAAGTATATGAAAGAAAACTAAATAGGAAAATAAACGTAAATTTCTACGATTCATGGAAAAAGATAAACAGACACCTGAAAAATAATATATTAAACGGCATCGTACTCCATGGAAGTGTTGAATTATGAGAACTCTAAAGCAATTCGCGGAATTTGTACAGATAGGAATTGTCAAAAAAGTCAGTGTAAATAAAGAAAGAGCTAAAAGTCTGATAATTGAATCTGAAAGAAAAATACAATCTTTAAATGAGCACTTGGAAAAAATAGGAATCAAAAATGAAAATGCCAATGACTACGTAGAATACTGCTATGACATCCTACTTTTCCTATTACGAGCAACACTATACTTAAAAGGATATTCCACAAGTGGACAGGGAGCGCATGAAGCTGAAGTCTCTTACCTAAGAGTATTAGGATTAACTGAAAAAGAAACAGGTTTTGCAAATCAGATGAGATATTTTAGGAATGGAATATTATACTATGGAACTACCCTTGATGAAGAATACGCAAAACAAGTCATAGAATTCACAAAAAGAATTTATCCAAAGATAAAGGAGTTGGCAGAAGGATTACTATAATAACTTAAGTGTTTTAATCATTCTTTACAGGAAAAACAATTAGACATCAGTGCTCATTCCTTTTTTCTTTGAAAAAAGCCAGCTTCTAAACTAAAAGGGAGGTCGCCTAAAAAATCAACAAAGCCTCTTCTGGCTTGATAATCTTAATTCCTGCATATTCTCCAATCTCTAATAAATGTTTATCATAGGAGAGAATATACTCTGAAAAAGATTCAATTGCACACTCTATAATTTTATTATCATCAGGATCATCTTCAACAACCTGAACCCTCTTTTTTGGAGTTACCAATGTAACAAACGAAAGAACCTTCTCCATTATATTTGAAACTTCTTCATCTGAATAATCAAAATCTCTTTTTAATATTATTTGATATTTAGTCAAGTACATAAGTAATGGGACAAGTTGAGTTTAAAAAGATGGTTGTCTAAAAATTGTTCTATGGCTTCTTGCATATCTTCTATTTTTTTGTAATGTGTTGAATTTGTAACGTTTGCACGAGTTATTTTCCAGCA
>JAHJQL010000041.1 GCA_018819065.1 Nanobdellota archaeon
CACCGCCACTTCCAATCTTCTTCTGTCTTGTTCTTGGCAAGCATGACGAATAAGAATGTGGCAACCATTAATTCTATAATAAACATAGTTGGATCTTCTGTCTTATGTAATACCAGATGCAATCCAAAATAATAATATTATAAACACAGCTGTACTTAACCATCCATCCCAAGTAACTGGCTGGGCGCCGTAACCAAAACTTTTAGGCTTAAACCAATAATCATTCCTAACAATCTTCATTAAAAAATATTATTTTTTAAGAAGTTAATAAATTTTATGATAAGTCACACTGTATACTTCTTTACAAACTTCGAGCCTTTGATTGTTTCAATAGTGAGAATATCTAAACATATTGAAGCTTATCTTTCATTATTGTAAAATGATTTATTTGAATATATAATCTTTATAAGAAAATCAACTAAAATGAGGTGGTGGGGCTTATGGAAGAAAAAATAAACCTTTTGTATAACAAAGACAAATTAAAAATAAGCAAGTATGAGGATTCAATCATATTTGAATCTGGGCATCATCCAAAAGGAAGAAAACCAGAAAGAGGAGAATTGTTGTGGACACCAATACCACAAAAAGAACTCTCCTCTGTGTTAGAACGACTCGTCAAAAGTACTAGCGTGGAATACGGCAGGGTGAACTGTGATGATGATGCAGCTTTGATATTTTACAAAGAAAAAAATAACTTCGTCAAAGTGTTGCACTGGTGGAATTGTGGAAACTATGAGCACGTCATCCCTTACAAGACTCTAAAAGGTATAAGCTGCGAAAAATGAACTCTACAAAATCATCTGAAATGACTGTAGAGAAGAATTACATTGTGAAATGTGTTGAGGAAGTCCTCGATGCCTTTGATGAGTTTGAGAGAGATAATCCAATGAAGCCAATCAATGTATCTGCCAAGTCTTTAGAAGAAGCAATTAGTCTTGGAAGAACACTATCACAATCAGAAATAGATGTTTATCGGCGAGAAGGAGGATACTTGTCATCAGGAACCTTTACTGCCAATGTTGTTGAAGTGACAGACAAAGAAGGCAATGTTTTGTACACGCAAAATCGTGACCGCACATAGAAAATAAGTTTATTTTTTTGATGTAACAATTTTTTTAGTGTTGGCTTTCTAAGAATTTCTTTTCAACCTTCATAAGCCAACCATCAGGCGCTGGTAGTTTTCCTCTTTGGATTTGGTTGTAGGTTTGATAAAGATTTTTTGTAACCATTCCAATGTTTCCATCACCAACGATTATTTCATCGTAGAACTGTTCTAATTCATTCTTTGGAATTTTATCATCAAGTATGTCATCTATTGTTTGCTCATCAATTATTTCATCTTTTAGCAAGAGATACTTTCCAACTGGTGCAACAACTGCTGCTGTTCCAAAGCCGCCAGCTTCAATGATTTCTCCAGAGTATATTTGTTCTAAGAAATTATTTATCCGAATGTGTTCTTGGCGTGCCTTAAAGCCGTGGCTTTCTGAGAGCTCCAATACTGACTTTGAAGTGATGCTCTTTAGTATCGTGTCAGTCCACTCAGGGATAATTATAGTCTCGTCCTTTAAGACGTGGTAGTGGTTCATCGCTCCAGCTTCTTCAATAAACTCGTTGTTTACATCAAGGTATAACACTTGGTTTGCACCAAACCTTCTGGCTAATTCCCCTGCTCTAAGAGACATTGCGTAGTTGCCAGCAGCCTTTGCGGCACCTGTACCTCCTGGCGCTGCTCTGTGAAATTTTTTAGTAATCATCAAGTTGTTTGGCTTAAAGCCGTCTTTGTAATAAGGACCGCTTGGCTTTAGAATGACTGCAAAAGTATAATTAGTGCTTGGCTTTACTCCAAGATTTGAGTCTGAGCCAAACATGAAAGGTCTGATGTAAAGAGAGCAGTCATCACTCTTTGGAACCCAGTACCTATCAACATCAATTAATGAATGTATAGCTTCTATCTGATCCTCAACAGGTATTCTTGGCATGCAAAGAATCCTTGCAGAATTATTCATCCTCTTAGCATTCTCATCAATCCGAAAAGTGTAAATCTCATCATCTTCATGCCAAAAAGCCTTTGCTCCTTCAAAAGCTGCTTGTCCGTAGTGAAGAACAACTGCACTAAGAGAAACAGGAATATCTTTGTTAGGAACAATCCTTGGATTAACCCACTCTTTTTTGTTAAAGTCCATTAAGAAAACGTGATTAGTGCCTATTTTTCCAAATGGCAAAGGGTTTGGTAGATTAGGATTTTTTTCTTGATGAATATCTTGATAAGATATATGCATGATAATAGCAAAATATTATTATTCTTATAAATGTTTTTATTCCCAAGTGAAAAATTTTTAAAGAATTTGTTTAATCTTGCTCTTCAAAGTAAACATCTGGTATATACTTCCTCTTATGAACATCTAAAAGTGAGAAATAATTAAATGACTGTATTATATCCTTAAATTTCTCTCTAATCTCAAGATAAATCTTTCTAAAATCCAAATTATCCTCTGCCTCGACATCTATCTCGATATCCCAGGAGCCAATAGTTTTTGAAAATGTTGTGATATTAGGGTTTTCAATGCAGTGATTCAACAACCGCTGTTCGCTTACAACATTTGTGTTGTGAAGTTTTAAAATTATCCTGTTTTTAACATAACCAATCTTGTAAACATCAATCTCAGCCTTAAACCCTCTTATCACATTAGAACTCTCAAGTTTCTTTATAATATTTATAACTGTCCTGACATTTAAGGAAGTCTTTTCTGAAATGCTAAGAATAGTTGCACGGGGGTTTTCAATCAGGATTTTTAACACTTTTTTTTGGTTTTCATCAAGCAACAAGGGTTTTCTATCACCGCCAATAATTGTGTTTCCTTTGTTTTGAGTGTTTAGTGTTAAGTATGCCCTTGAGAAGTGATGCGATACAACGTACAAAATGACGTCGTAGTTAGTCAGCTCTGTGCGAGCGCTCACAAGAGTCTTTATTTCTTTGTTAAATCTTGAAGGATTTGGAGCTAAAAAGTCAACCTGTAAATCATAAGGACCACTTATAGTCCTGATGATTGTCACTAGTTTAGATTTTGATATTTGTTTGATGAGGTTCTTAAGCTCGCTTTCATCAGTGAATCCTCCTTTGAAATATACGCGAAAAGCAAGAAGCTTAAGAAGGGAATAATCAACCAATATATAATAAGTAAGTGTGTTTTCAGCCTCTAATCCTTGGATTAGCGACCGTGCATATTGTGCACTTTTATTTATTTGTTTTCCAAGTTCAGAATAAGGCGTCCTGCAATTCTCACTCATCAAGTAGAATATCTTCTCTTTTGTGCGTGAAATCTTTTTAGGCATGTTAAATTGTTTTTTTTATTGTATCAATTCATGTTTTTATGCAACTATTTAAACCTTTCTGTTTAATAAATATTAAATAATTGTAGTTATATTGTATTAAATAATAGCTGAATTAGACTTAAAATCAAAATGGGACTTAAAGATAACATAAAAATATATCAACCAACACAAGAAGAATGGGATGTTGCAGACAAACTAGTTGAACTTACAAAAAACAATTTACTAGAAACAGTCCTGCACAAGTTAAACAAAAAATATCTCAGCGGATATGACCGCCATTCACTAGGAATAATATTGGCAAGCGACGACAAAATAAAAAATTATGGCTTTAATGATAAATACGAAGAATATCCAAGTTCAAACATTATGCATAACAAGGAAGGAATAAGCCTAGATAATGAAAATATTCGGAGCTACTTAAGAACAGTCAGAACTAAAGAAGGAGTAAGCCTCATGGAGATGAAGCCACAAGGAACTTACCTAATAAGGAACGGAATAAGACTGCCACATGCAGAGATATTAAAAGTCATAGAATCGTATGATGCGGGAAGCGACAAAGAATTAACAGATATGCTTGGAATAAAAGAAGAGATAGGTGGAAAGACGCTAGCACTGCTAAACATGTCACTAAAATATCCAGACGTTGCATTCTTAAGAATTGACGGACAAAAATACATGATCAAAAGCGGAGTCAAGTATGACCTACAAACAGGTCCAAGTATCATGCACTCAGAAAACATATTCATGCCAACACGTGAATTTGCACAATACGCACTTACAAATGTGAAATAAGACAACTAATAATTCTATAAATAAACACTAATTCTTTTTCTGCCTAAGTTCAATCCACTTTTCAGGCTCTTTCGGCTTCCTCATATTTTTAATAGCATCACTGACTTTCTTCTCATAAAAGCTGGTGTAGTAAGCAATAAGTGTGGATATTGCATAGATCATAATTCCAACGCCGATAAACAAGTAGAATATGCTAAAAATTACAGAGAACCAATTTGTCGGATGCAAATCACTAAAACCCCTGCTTGCAAGGCTTATTGCAGAGAAATACAGCGAGTCAAGAAAACTCCAGCCTTCAGCAAAGTGATAAACGATAGTTCCAATGATAAGCAAGGAAGCTATTAATATTAGAAGTAACAATAGTTTCAGTTTTAACTCTTCTTTTTGTTTTCCAGCATCAAAATACATGTAGGAAAGAATTAATTTTGAGAATATAAATCTTTTCTTTACTCAACAAATCCACTTTTCGTAACTTTTACGGTTTTTCCTTGCAAGGATTTATTAAAATGTTCTTTTAAAATGAGATATAGTTGTATTTGAAGGAAAACATTTAAATACTATAGTTTGTCTATAGTGTTATATGATAACTACAATACAACTTAATGATGATGTAAAAATGGCTTTGTCAAAGATGAAAATTAGCAACAAAGAAACCTATGAAGATGTAATAGTGAGAATGATAAAACAAATAGATGAATCAAAAAATGACAAGATAGATATTCTAAAAAAAGGATATGAAGAAATGTCACAAACTTCTAGCAGTATAAATGATGAATGGTCTTCTGCTGACAAACAATGGGATTAAGATGAACATAAAAAGAGGACAGATAATACTAGTAAATCTAGATCCAGTCATTGGTTCTGAGCAAGGAAAAGTAAGACCTGCATTAATAATCCAGAACGATACAGGCAATCAATACAGCCCAGTTACAATCATAGCCCCAATAACATCAAAAGTGTTTAGCATGGAATATCCAACCAACGTACAGATAACACCAAAAGACTCTGGCCTGGAAAAAGCATCAACAATCCTGCTAAACCAGATAAGAACGATAGACAAATCAAGGATTATAAAAACACTTCAAACGCTAAAAAAAGAGCAAATGAATAAAGTAGACGCTGCAATAAAAGTAAGTCTTGGTTTGGATTGATATTATTAATTCAAGAAGTTTTCTCGAAATTCTTACGGTTTTTCCTTGCAAGAACTAATCCATACATTTAAATACTATTACTATAATATCTTTATAATCAATTATAAAGGTGTTATAAATGAACAAGACTATGATACAACTAAACAAGGAAACAGTTGCAAAGCTACAGACCCTGAAGAGATATCCTCGGGAAACATACGACGAGATAATAAACACTCTGATAGATGATTCAGAAGTGGAAATCCTGACAGAAGAAGATATTAAAGAAATCGAAAAAGGACTTGAAGATGTCAGGAAAGGACGTGTCAAGACAATGGAAGAAGTTGCAAAAGAACTAAATGTGAAACTATGACCTACGAAATTATAATCCCCTCCACTCCAGAAAAATTCCTGAAGAAACTTAAAATGCCGGAACAGGAAAAAATACTTCGAAAAATAAATTCTATAAGAGAAAAACCTTTTAGACATTTAAAAAAACTGCAAGGAAGCAAACTGTGGAGGCTGAGAATAGATAATTATAGAGTGATACTTGATATTATTATAAGTGGAAGGAAAATCATTGTTATTAGAATAGGTTATAGAAAAAATGTTTATGACAACTTATAGTTTTCTCAAAATTTTTCCGGTTTTTTCTTGATTGAACATATAAACCTTAAATTATAAAGCGAGAATAATGCTTTACAAAGTCTATACTACACCAGAGTTTGATAGATTATTTGAAAAACTATCTAAAGATGACCAAATAGAAATAAACAAATTAACGACAAAAGAACTTCCTAATAATCCCTATCAAGGCAGGGCACTTGGATTCAAATTTTTTAGGGAAAAAAGAATAAGAGGTAAAAGAGTATATTTTTTGATTTATGAAGATTTCATATTAGTTTTAATGGTTGCAATTGGAGATAAAAAAACCCAGAAGAAAGACATATCAAAAATTAGAATTAATCGCGAAATATATCTGAAGTTGGCCGAAGATATATCAAAGAATTTCTAAGCAACTCTTCTAAGGTTGCCTTTGGAAGCTTGTCTGAGAGACCGATTAATCGATTCAACTACTGAGTTATCCAAACTAGATATTACTTTAACTATTTTTCGGTCTTCTATTAATTCTCTATATTCATTCTCTGAAATACAAACTTCTTTTGCCATACTATAATAAAATCATGCTGATTTATATAAATTGTGCTTTTTTAATTAAAAATATAGTAAATAAGTCCGAAATTCTTCCGGTTTTTCCTTGTTTAAACATATAAACCTCTAACTCTAAAAAATAGTTTATGCTATTAGAATTGATTATAGCAATAGTTCTTGGAATTGCAGCCGGGATAATTACAGGCTTAACTCCTGGCATTCACATAAACTTGGTTTCGCTCCTCGTCTTGTCTGCGGCACCTTTCCTTTCAGCTTACTTCTCTTTAATTGCACTTGCTTGTTTTATAATTTCTATGAGTGTGACGCATTCTTTTCTTGATCCAATTCCTTCAATCTACCTTGGAGCGCCAGACAGCGATCAAGCGCTTGGCGTTCTTCCAGGACACAGATACCTCCTCGCAGGGCATGGATATACTGCTTTAAAGCTTACAGTGATAGGGTCTTTTGGCGCGTTGATACTCAGCGTTTTATTATTTCCTTTATTTATACAAGTAGTCAAGTATGGTTATGAATTAATATCAGCGTACATTGGATACATATTATTAGCAGTCGTTGTTTTCATGATACTTCGAGACAACAAAAAATTATGGGCTTTACTGGTTTTTGCAATGTCTGGAGTGCTTGGACTAATAGTCTTAAACATACCCGGATTTAATGATCCGTTGTTTCCAATGCTCTCGGGATTGTTTGGCTTATCAACACTTTTGATAAGTATTAACGGAAACGAGTCAATGCCAATACAAAAAGTTGAGGAAGAACTAAAGCTCTCAAAGAAACTAACGATAAAAGCACTTCTTTCAGGACAACTATCAGGTTTTTTAACAGCGGTGCTTCCAGGTGTTGGTGCAGCAACAGCGGCGGTCTTGTCGCTTCAAATCACGAGAAACCTTGGTGACAAAGGATTTATGATACTAACTGGCAGTATAAACACTGTAAACTTTATCCTGTCAATGACGGCTCTTTACGTGCTTGACAAGGCTAGAAACGGCGCAATAATAGTTGTTCAAAAACTAGTGGAAGATATAATATTAGCTCACATAATGATATTTTTATGCGTAACAATGATTGCTGGTGGAGTTGCAGTCTTCTTGGCTTTGAAGATTGGAAAAGTGTTTTCAAACTTAATCACAAGGGTAAATTACAGGAAATTAGTCATAAGCATAATCTTGCTAATAATCTTCCTAGTCTTCCTGCTTACAAGCTGGCTTGGATTGCTAGTCTTAATCGTCTCAACAGCTATTGGTTTGATTCCTGCAATTGTCAAAACAACTAGAACACAGAGTATGGGTTGCATAATGCTGCCTGTTATGTTGTACTTTTTGCTATGAGTAAAAACTGCTCAAAAACTTTTTTATGTTTTTGTTTGTACTTTCTTATGAGAATGACTGCTTAAAACTTGTTGATTATAACTTGTTATTCTTACTAACATAATTAGTTATAACAACTTTATTTGTTAGTCTTGGTAACCGAAACATTTAAATATTTGATTAATGTTATTCTTAATAACGTGACTTCAAAAAAACAAGTTTTAATGTTTAAACATTCGGCCGATCAAGTGTTTAACCTTGGTGATTTTACCAGTGCCACAATACTCTATTTTAAAACCTTATTTGCTATACATGACTTTATTCTTTTGCAAAAGATAGGTTATGCATCTAAAGATCACACAGAACGATTTAGGCTGTTAGAAAAAGAGTTTCCAAAAAGTTACAAAATTCTTGATTCTGAATTCAATACTTATAGAAGCACTTATTCAAGAGTCATATCTGAAGAGACTTGTGTTAGAATAAGAGAATTAGTTGAAAATGAAATCAAAAAATACGAAATTGAGTGACGCTGCAAAAAAGCTTTCAAAGAAGTATGATGGCTTGTTAGATGATATTGTGCTTTTTGGTTCTTCTATGAAAGGAAAAGACCGTCCTAAAGATATTGATGTTCTGATTATTTTTAAGAAAAATGTTGATAAAAAAATTGAACTAGAATTTAGAAAAGAACTAATGCTTTCAAAAGTTGATATAAATTCAATCGTTGATATAAATTCAATATCTTTATTGGAATTGGAAGGTGATGATTTTATTGCAAAAGAAGGAATTTATCTAGAGGGCTTTAGTTTACTCAAAGATAAGGCGATAAATGAATCACTTGGATTTGTAAGTGTTGCTTTTATAAAATATGACCTTGGTAATATTAAAGGATCAAAAAGGATTCGCTTTTATTATGCTTTGCAGGGAAGAAATGAAAACAGTGGGTTTCTTACAAGTGTTGGTGCAAGAAGATTTGCTGAGAGTGTGATTGTATGTGATTATCAGGTTCTTGAAAGAATAAAACCATTTTTTGAGCAATGGAATATCGAGTTCATTGTCACTCCCGCTATGATTCCTAAAAGACTAAAGCATCTGTTGTTGACCTGACATTTGGTGATAGTCAAAACAACCCGAACACAGAGTATGGGTTGCATCATGCTGCCTGTGATGCTTTACTTTCTTTTTTGAAAGTAAAGTTCAGAATTTTTAATTCTGTTTATTTTACTTTCTGCTATGAATAGAAAGTATAGCCCAAAAATCTTTTTTTCCGGGTTTTTGCATGCTTTACTTTCTTTTTTGATTATGTTATTTCTATATAAACCTTGTTTCTGACAGCTTTTCATAAGTCGCGTTTGCTATTAATTCATGACCTAGATTGTTTGGGTGTGAATCATCTGTTGAAAGTGCTCTTAATATTTTATACCATTCTTTACCAGCAAGTTTGTATGAATCTATTATATCAATAACTATTGTTTCATTATTTTCTTTAATCTGATTAATTAATTCCTCCTCTTTTTCTGAGTAATATTTTATGTGAATAAAAGGTATATTTAAAATTATGAATTGTATTTTTCTTTCTTTTGTGATGTTAATCATGTCAAATAATGCTTGTTTATTTTGTTCTGGATTTATCTTTTTATTGTTAAACAAAGATTGTTTTTTCCTTTGATCATTATTATAGATGTTCTTTTGAATCAACTTATAAATACTTATTCTTCCAAGAATACTCTTGTCTAGATAATTTAATAATTTATGTTCCTTGAAGAATGTTTCTTTATCAAAAACAAAACATGAGTTTTTTAAGTCATTTTGGAAAAAACCGTATATTATTATGTCAGGTTCATATTTTATAAGTCTTTTGAGCTCTGTTAATTCTTCGTAAGAATTATAACAACTAACTCCTGCGTTCCATACTTCATAAAAATAACTTGAATTCTTATTTAACATTGTTTCTAAAACCTCTGGATAAGATTTGCTTTGTTTAATTAACCCTCCGAATGTTATGGAGTCTCCAATGACAATCACTCTTTTTGTATTATTCCCTTTTGCAAGCGGATAATTCTTATCTCTTAGACCTAATTCGTTGGTTTTGATTTCTACGCCTTGCCATATGGTTGTATAGTTTCTCTTTAATTCATGAAAAATGTTCTCTGTAGAAATTTGGTGAGGTTTGTGCCAATCTTCTGGAATCATCAAGTCTATGTTTGAAATTTGAACAATTATATTGCTTATTATAATACTGACAATCATTGCTAAGATAAACATATTTAACTTACTCAATTTCAAACTCATAATAATAATTACTATCTTCGTTTTTATATGGTTTTCTATCTTAAATGGTTAAGAATCAAGTTTATTTTCTGTTTATCTCTTTGCTCATCTTTTCAATCTTGTCTTTGTGATACTCCCTGATAATCTGAACTCTCTTTGGCTTAAATGAACCAGTTAGTTCTCGTCCTACTTCAAATGGAGGAACAAAACTCATTGAGAAAACATTTTCACATGCTTTGAAAGTTTGCTTGTTATTGTTAACATACTTTGCAATCTCGTTCTTGTATAGACTTTTTACGTCCGGATTATCTAATGTAGAATAAGGGTTCTCTTTTGAAAAACTAATTTTATTTTCTTTACAGTAATTCTCTAGGTTTTCAAGGTCGGGAACTATCAACACTCCTAACTTGCTCCATGGTTCACTCTTTTTTTTGCCTTCTTTCCATTCTTCACCAACAACTATTGCACTAGTAATATATTGACTTGTTAAAAGTGCTTCTTCTACTTTTGTAGGATGAATGTTTTCACCACCTCTTAATACTATGAGTTCTTTTTCTCTTCCAGTGATTACTAGGTTTCCATCAGAGTTTATATATCCAAGGTCTCCCGTGTTTAAAAAATGGTCTCTTCCCATAACTTTCCAAGTTTCTAACATGTCTTTGTGGTAGCCTCTCATAACGTTTGGACCTTTCACATAGATTGTTCCTTCAACATTATCTTTGACAACTTTATTATGTTCATCTCTAATCTCTATAGTTATTTTTTCAAGAGGTTTTCCAACAGTTCCATAAGCGTGACTTCCAAGAACTCTTGCAGAGATAACAGGGCTAGTCTCAGTCATACCATAGCCTTCTAAAACTTCTAAACCGTTATCATCAAAGAACCTATCAATATGTTCCGGGAGACCTCCTCCACCAGAAACAACTAATCTCAGATTTCCACCAAGCTTTTTCTTCAAAGCCTTTGGAACAAGATAACCTAAAAGTTTATTTTTCAACCATTCACTTTTAATCCCATTAATCTTTTTAATGGCAGGATTCTTAGTGAATTTATCATAAACCGCTTCCCAAATTCTTGGAACAGAAACCATTATGCTTGGTTTTTGCTCAGCTAAATCTTGCAAGACATTTTTTGGAGTTGTATAAAACATTTCAACTCCACCTATTAAGGCGACATATTTTTCCATTCTTCCAAAGACATGCCAAGGAGGAAGAAGAGATATCATCTTATCTTCGCTTATATCCCCTAAAAAATGAAGAGTTGCAACTGCATTACTTGTAAAATTTCCATGAGTTAATTCTACACCTTTTGGTTTTCCTGTTGTTCCTGAAGTGTATATTATGCTTGCAACATCGCTCTCAACAGCTTTTGGTATTTTTTTAATGCTTTTGATGCCAATTTCTTCGAGATATTTTACGTTTTTTACTCCTTCTATATCTTCAATTGATAATATTTGTTCGAGCTTTCTTGAATTTTTGACTTTATCATATATGGCTTTGTTCTGCACTATTACTAATTTTGCTTTGCTGTGATCTAATATATAATCTATTTCTTCTTGTGTAGAATCACTTCCTCTAGGAACATCAATAAGACCTGCATAATTTATCGCTAAACACAACTCAAACCAGTGTGGAGAATTATCAGAGAACAAGGCAACTCTTTGGCCATGTTTTAGGTCTAACTCTAAAAGACCTTTGCTAGAATGAAGTATAGTTTCAAATATTTCTTGATTATTTATAGTATTTAATTTACCATTCTCTTTCCAAGAAACAACATTGAATGATTTCTTGTCCAACAAGGAGTTAACCATCTCCTGAAGGGTGTTCATTTCATAATAGAAATAAACCTTTTTTATATATTTTGTTGTTATTAATAAGTAAATGTTAATTTTTGAATATATTTATAAAACTATTAGTTATTCTAGACAGTGATAATGCTAATAGATAAAAAGAGAGTTATCATCATTGCCATAACTGTTCTTGTCGTTATGGCTTTATTCTCATTCACAATAGGTCGTGGAATAATTGAGGACAAACAACCAACTCTTTATTCATTCTCGGTAATAAACTTTTCAGGGTACTTATTCTTCTTATTTTTGCCTGTTGAAGCGCTTGTCCCTTACTATCTATCAGAAGGATATTCAGGGATAATATTGATTTTTCTTGCAGTTATAACTGCTTTGATTGCACAGATGCTTGACTACAGCGTTGGTTACTCTGTAAGTGAGAGTGTCATACATGACATAATAGGTAAGTGGCGTTATCAAAAAGCTGAAAAAACAATCCAGAAATACGGCAACACAGCGGTGTTTGTGTTTAATTTACTCCCACTTTCTTCACCATTAATTGTGCTTGCAGCTGGAGTGTTGAGATTTGATTTTAAAAGAGTGATGTTGTACAGCGCCGTAGGACTATTTGCGAAGTACGCCATAATAGTTTTTGTATATACAATAGTCTTCTAGATTAAAAAAATATTAGAAAAAGAAAAAAATTAAAAAAATTATTTTAAGTCTATCTTGTACTCAAAAGACTTCTTGTCCTGTACTCCGTATGAACTGCTGCCGGATCCAGCATTATAGATTGCTTCTGCTTCTATAATTCCTGAAAGTGTTACCCGGCCGTTTTTTTCCTCGAATTTGAAATCTTTCTCTACCGGCTCAACCATTGTGTACTTTGGCAGACCTGAGTGGGTTGTGCTAAAATGCAGGCTTCCAAGTTCAATTACTCCTTTGCCCTTGACAAACAGGAAGTTTTTTACCTCTTCAATCTTGCCGTCGTATGACCTGTCAAAGTACTTCATGCTGACAAAAGCTAGGTTGTCTGAGAGCTTCTTGATTCTTGATGGGCTGCCGCTTCCGCTCTTGTACTCTGCGTACATGAAATCTTTGATTTTTTGTTCATCAAGCTCGTTTATCGCTGCGCCGATAGCTTCTTTCTTTTCATTTACTTTTTGTTCATCTTCTAAGTTGTAGCTTTCGAGTACTTTCTTGCTACCATCTTTCTTGTACTCTGCAATCTCCAGTCTCCCGCTGGACTTTAGACCTATAACTGCGCCGTCTGCTTTTTCTTCTAAGATTTTAGCATCTCTGTAGCATATTTTCCAGTTGTCGCTGTCTGATGCAGATCCGCCCCTGTAGGTTGAAGGTCCAAATTCATGGATGACTTTTTCACCTTCCAAGTCTGCAACGCTGTAGGCTATCTGGTAAGTCAACCCTTGATTTCCGCCGTGCTTGTCAACACTTATGTCAAAGACTGCAACACCGTACTTCTCACCTGCGTCACTTGTAGTTATGCTGTTGTTATACACTTTACCTGAGACATAAGGCTTTTTAACTATTGATTCAAGCTTTCCCTTGTCACCTGATGCTTTCTTTGCTTCAAACTCTAACCTGTACTTTTCCTTCTCCGGCTCTTTTACACTTCCGAGGAAGTCATCTATGGTTTTTATTTCGTATTTCATTTTTTATCCCCTCCTTGTTTTAGTGCTGCGACGTATTCAAATAAGTCCAGCCTTCTTTTGCTGCAGTACTTGTCTGCTCCTGCTATTTTGTCTGGTTCTGAGCTGACGCAGACTACGTAGATCCCTTTTTCTTTAGCTGCCTTGACAACCAAATTTCCCCTGTAATCGTGATCGTATAGTGTTCCGTGGCTTCCAACGCTTCCGCCTTCATGTTGTGGTATTGCTCCGTCTGTTGAGACTACGTCGTATTCTTTCTGGCTGATGAGCTCTAGTGCTTTGTCCAGGCTTCCAGCTACATCTATTTCGAAGTGTTTCTTGAGTACGACTTCCAGGCTCTTTCTGAACTGCTCATCGTCCTCGACTATTAACAGCTTTTTTTGATCACTCATTTTGAACCTCTCACTATTTCACTACTATTAGGTGGTTATAATATATTAATGTTTGTTGTAGAAACATCATCAACAGAACGTAATATTTATAAACTCTAAAGACAATGAAAAAATCCATGACGATACTGACAAAGGACAAACTAAAAAAAGAGATAAAAAAAGGAAATATCAAGATAGAACCATACAACGAAGAAAACGTCGGTCCAGCATCAATAGACTTAACACTAGACAACAAATTCAGGACATACGATGAGAAAGGAACAATAATAGTTGATGAAAACACTGACTTTGAAAAACACACAAAACTTGTAGAAACAGACGAGATTAAACTTAAGCCAGGAGGATTTATCCTGGGAATAACAAAAGAGAAGATAACACTACCAAATGACATGTGCGGCTGGCTGCAAGGAAGAAGCAGATTTGCAAGACTGGGACTTAGTGTTCATATAACAGCGTCATTTCTACAACCAGGGATATCAAACAAGCAAGTATTAGAGATATTTAATGCAAACAGCAAAACAATAGTTCTCAAGTCAGGGACAAAGATATGTCAGCTCATAATTCAAAAAACGAAAGGGAGATCTAAATATGACGGAAAATTCAAAGATCAAAGATTATGACCTTGAAATGTATGACAAGCTAGAACGTCTCCAGTTGTCAAAAAATGAGATAAAAGTCTACTTAACGCTTTTAAGAATAGGAAGTGCAAAAGCAGGAAGGGTTGCAAAAGAAGCAATGAGAGACAGATCAAGTGTCTACAATGCTCTTGACTCACTAATTAAAAAAGGCATAGTATCTTGTGTTGTAGATGGTAAAACAAAGATTTTCTCAGCAGCCAATCCAAATAAGCTAATAGAGTATTTCCAAGAAAAAGAAGAGATAGCAAAGACCATTATGCCAGCACTCGAAGGCTTGTTTCATCAGTCAAAAGAGCAGGAAAGCATAACACTATTCAAAGGCTACAGGGGGTTAAAAACAATATTTCAAGAGATACTGCGAGAAGGAAAAGAAAATTTGGTGTTTGGATCAGAAGGACAGTTTTCAAAGAAGATGCCTTACTACGCGCCGCAGTTTGTAAAGCAGATTGAGAAGAAAAACATAAAAATCAGAAGCATGGTCAGAGAAGATAGGGATGATTCGCCATCAATGACAACAACTAATAGAACTGTTCCAAGAAGCACACGCTCAAACGTGACTACAAACATATTTGGAGACAAAGTAGCAATAATAATCTGGAGCTCTACACCAGAAGCAGTATTAATAGAAAACAAGACTGCAGCTGACAGCTACAGGAGCTACTTTGAACTGATGTGGCAACACGCAAAACCTTATAATAAAAAATAAAAAATTTATTACTTTGAATAAGTCCGAAATTAGTTGACACTTTTTAGTTTGTGAAATTTTTAGTTTCTTTTTAAATGTGGTCGGTTATAAGACCTTTTTTCAAAACTTGTTTTTGTAAACTAGTTTTGAGTTTCTAAATTAATTCATCGTCGTGA
>JAHJQL010000042.1 GCA_018819065.1 Nanobdellota archaeon
ACGTTATGTGAAATGTCGCCATCAAATTTAAAAGGAGATTGACTATAATGGAAATAAAGAGATTAAAAACCAAAGGTGAAACAATGATAGAAAGAGCGGAAAGCCAATTTTGGGCTTATGAAATAGATGAAAATGATGCTCAAAAAGATTTGGTTCTATTGGATAATGTCCAATTCATTTATGAATTATCTCTGGCAGAATTGGAGCTAAAGGCTTTAGGTATTGATTTTGAGGTAACAAATGGATTAAGAGAATTTAGAATATTGAATAAATCGGATGAACGAAAAGAGTTAATAAAGAGAAAAGGGTCATATTACAAAACTGTTGATGGGCAATTTACAGATTATTTTCAAATCATTCAGAAAAATCAAACCCGTTCTGTAAATCAATATTTAACTCACTGGATATACCCATATAAGGGGAAATTTCACCCACAAATGATAAGAGCATTATTGAATATAATTGGATTAAGGATTCAGCTTGGTCAAAAATATAAATAAAATAATTTTTGGTCTTTATAATGTGACGAAGAAAAGGAGTAAGGAGGCTATGTTATGGAATTAGCTCAGCAACATCTTTTTCCTCTTGAACAAATTAAAATTCAAAAGCATCATAATAGGAAGAGCAATAATCAATATTTTACCCCAGAGTTCGCTGTAGAAAAAGCTCTTTCGTTTATCCCAAATTCAAAAATTGAAAATATAATAGACCCGGGAGTAGGAAATGGTGTTTTTCTTAAAATTGCCCAAAAAAAATATGAAAAAGTCAAACTGTTTGGGGTAGATATTGACGAAAAAGTTATTGAGGAAATCGAGAAATTAAATTTTCAAAATGCTAATTTCTTTTGTGGTGATGCTCTTTTACCGGAAACTTGGCAAAACAGGAATGTCCAAAACATTATTTCAAACGGTGGATTTGATCTCGTTGTAGGCAATCCTCCTTTTAGTAGTTGGTTTCAGAGAATTGCAACCCCACAAATTCTATCAAATTATAAATTAGCCCATAACAATGGCAAAATTATGCGAAGCCAAGCCATAGAAATCCTTTTCTTAGAAATATTTATAAGATTGTGTAAATATAATGGATTTGTAATAATTGTATTACCTGATGGTATATTATCAAACCCTCAGTATAAGTATATAAGAGGGTTTATACTGGAAGAGACAGAAGTTAAATATATTATAAGTTTACCAAGAAATGTTTTTGAAGATACTTCCGCTAAAACGAGTATTCTCATTTTGCAGAAAAAAAGAAAATATACTTTAAATTATGAGACTAATATTAGCCATCTTGAAAAGTCAGGTAATATTAACAATACCATTAAAATAAGGGCTACAGATTTAATTAACAGAATGGACCACTCATATTATCATAATTTGAAAAAAAACAGCATTAAAGAACTAATGGAAAAAGGAATTAAATTTAAACCACTGAAAGATTTGGTAATTTATTGCAAAACCGGAAAAACCCTTTATGGAGAAGGTAGAAAATTCTCTGACAAAGGGTTAAGGTTCCTTCATGCTACAAATATCACTGAAATCGGCATTAACTATAAGAGGGATGAAAAGTTTATCGCCCCTTCAAGCGAAATGGATTTTCCAAATGCCTATGCAAAGATTGAGGATATTTTGTTTGTGAGAGTTGGCGTTGGTTGTGCCGGTAGAGTGGCTATCGTAGATGTTAAAGAAGATGAAGGAGTAGCAACCGATTATTTACATATCTTTAGGGTAAAAGATGTTAATCCTTATTTTCTTGTTGTCTATCTCAAAACAAAATTTGGTAAATACTCCATAAATCTTTTAAAGCATGGAGTTGGAACTGTAAGTATAAACAAAACCGACCTTTTGTCTCTTCCTATTCCTATTGTTTCAAGAGAGATTCAGAAAGAAATAGGCGATAAATATGAAGAAATTTTAAGAGAATATAGGTTTAATGCTCTCAATAGCAAAGATTTATCTATATGTAAAATAAACACTAATAAATTAATAATTAATTTAGAAAGGATTTTAGAAGGATTCTCAAGATGAAAAATAAAAGAGAGACTAAAAGAATTTTGCTCGAAATGCAAAGATTATTTAAATGACAACAAACTTACATCCATAGCAGGAAAATATGATATTGAACTTTCAACAAGAACACTCTCTGATATTATTGAAAAACATGTAATTAGTTTTGCCATTGACTTTTTTGGAAAAGATAATGTGAAATATGGTAACT
>JAHJQL010000043.1 GCA_018819065.1 Nanobdellota archaeon
TAATTTTTGTTATATTCTCCCGAATACTTGGAGGGATTGATTTTTAATGCAATGGTGCTCGAAGAGCAAAAAATCAAAGTTGTCGGCAGTATAGTTTTCGTTTAGGGAGCACGCACGCGATTTTTTGCTTCTTTTTTGAAAAAGAAGATTTTCTATAGTTATTCTTTTGCTATTTCCCACATAATCTCAAAATAGTTTCTGAAAGAACTAGAAGCTTCTTTTCCTTTAATAACAAAACCTACTGGTTCATCTGTCCATATTATTGTGGCAACTTTATCTCCATAGATAATCGTTGAAACAGGACTATCGTATTCTTTTTTAAGAAATTTTGTTTTTGCATGTCTAATACTTTTTGTTTCTCTCAACCGCTCTGATACTAATAATCTACAATTAATTTTCTTTTCTTTTACTCTTTTCTGAAAAAGGTCAAAATAGGGGCCTAGACTTTCACCAAACCGCCCATGACTTCCAAACACATCATAGTTTTTGTATCCTAATATATCTTCAAAAATTGTTTTTATGCCTTTTTTTCCTCTGTATAAAGTAGCTTCTTGTGTTTTCTTACTTGACTCTTTTTTGGCTATTAACTCTGGCAGAGAATCCCGAATTTCTTTTTCTTTCTCTTTTAATAAATCTAAAAATCTTGTTGGATCTGTTGCTTCAAATATCTTTCGATTGGCTTCAATTATATAACTAACAAGACCTTTATCAATTAAAGATTCAAGAACATCATATACTGTTCTCCTATTTACTTTAGATTTCTCCGTTATTTTTCCAGCCGAAGAAGGACCTAACTCTAATAATGCAAGATAAACTCGCGCCTCATTTGAGCTTAATCCCATCTTTTCTAATGTTTCTACATTCATACTAATGGAATAACTTAGAACTATTTAAAACTTGCTCTTTTGTGGTGGAAATATCTCCACAAATATTTTTATAACCTGCTTCACTACTTACTTATGGGTGGCTCAAATGAATAAACTAAAAATCACTTTAGTAAGTTTAATTGTTTTGCTTATTGTAGTTAGTGGAACATTGATATATTTAAATATGAATTCTCCAACGGGAGCGGTTATTTATGAAAACCCCAAATTAAAAGTAGCTAGTCATACAACAATGCTTGGAATAGTATTAGAAATTGCAAAAGAGCAAGGATACTATGAGCAGAATGGTATTGATGTTGATTTGCAACAAGTGGAAAGTTCTAAAGTAAGTATGCTTGCTTTAGCAAATGGCGATTTAGATATTGTAATCGGCTCAATCTCTGCTGGCAGTTTTAATCATTTAATCAAGAACGAAGATTTGAGGATTATCGCAGATGGAGCAAGGGTTGTTCCAACAATTGTTGTAAGGAAAGATTTAGCAAATAAAATTAATGATATTAAAGATTTGAAAGGCAGAGTATTTATTACTCCAAGAGAAGGTTCTGCTTCCTATTATGCTTTAGCTAGAATTTTGGAAACAGAAGGATTATCAATAAATGACATTACCCCTAAATATCTCCAAGAAAAAGAGTCTATAGTTGCATTTGAGACCAAACAAATTGAAGCCGGAATAGTCAATGAACCCTATGCAACCTACTTGACAGAAAGAGGGTTAGTAGTTAAATTTGATTCTGATAAGATTGAACCAATTTTTCCTAAAAGTGGTCAGCAACACATAATACTGTTTGCTACAACTAAGACTTTACAAAGGGAAGAAGCAGTCAAACGATTTTTAAGAGCATACAAAAAAGCAGCGGAATATTACAATAAAGCATTAGATGGAAAAGAACCAGAAAGAAGCAGGGTTATTGAAATCGCTTCTAAAGTGTATGGGACTGAGCCTGAAATTGTTGCACAAAGCCGATGGCCGATAATATCGGGTGATTTAAAACCAGATGTAAATGATATGAACATGGCTCAAAAATACTTTTTTGAAAACAAGTTGATAGAAGAAGAGGTAAATCTCAACGAAAAAGTAGATTTGAGGTTTTTAGGATGATTAAGGTGCTAAATGATGAACAAGAAGATTATTTTCCCAATAATAACATTATTTGCAATTTTATTAATTTGGCAATTATTGGTTTATTTCAGTATAATTAATTCGTTATTCCTACCGGCACCATTAACAATAGCAAAATCATTGATTAAAAATACTGACTATTTTCTTGGAAGTATTGGTATTACGATTAAGCATATTTTAATTGGTTATTTTATAGGGATAGGATTAGCAATTCCTTTGGGATTAGTCTTTGGATGGAAAAAGAATATTGAATTGACATTTTCTCCAATTTTTCTAGTAATAAGCACAATCCCCGTAGTTACTTTTTTGCCTATCTTTATTTTATGGTTTGGATTAAATGAAATTCCCATATATTTATGCTCAATAATTGCGGCATTTTTTCCTGCTTTTTTGAATACTTTTCATGGTGTCAAGAAAATTGACAAATCTTTTATTGAAGTAGCTGAGAATTTTAAGATTAAGTCAATCAATAAAAGAATAATATTTCCTGCTTCTTTGCCATATATCAGTAATGGGCTAAGACAAGCTATACAGATTACATTTCTCGTAACGCCTCCAGCAGAAATGATAATGGGGGATATTGGATTGGGGGGTTTTATTTGGAAGAGTGCTGATCTTTTCAAATTAGAGTTAGTTATTCTGGGAATGGTTACTTTAGGAATAATCGGTTTTTCATTATTCAAGATATATGATTTTATTGAAAAAAAATATCTGCTAAAATGGATGAATGTGAGGAAAGATGCTGAAAATTAAGAAATTATCTAAATCCTTTGAGAATTTGGAAGTTTTAAGAGAATTAAGTTTTAATGTAAATGAAAAAGATTTTATCTCTATTGTTGGTCCTAGTGGATGTGGAAAAACAGTATTATTAAAGATTATTTCAGGTTTAGAGAATCCCACAAAAGGCGAAGTTGTTATCAATAAAGGAGTAAATCCGATTATTATATGGCAGGATTTTAGATTATTGCCTTGGAGAACAGTATATGAAAATGTATTATTGCCATTAGAGGAAAAAGAAATTCGGGATAAAAACAAGAAGGTAAGCGATTTGTTGAAGTTTATTGGTTTGGAAGAATTTAAGGATTACTATATTCATCAGCTTTCTGGCGGTATGCAGCAAAGAGTGGCTTTAGCTCGTGCATTAATTACAGAACCAAAACTTTTACTATTAGATGAACCTTTTTCAAATATTGAATGGAGAAAAACACAGGAGTTTTATGAAGAATTAAAACGAATACAAGAGAAAAAGAAGCTTACTGTTATACAAATAACGCATGATATCCCTAATACCCTAAAATATTCTGATAAAATAATAGTATTAAGCCAAAGACCTGCTAGAATTAAAGCAGTTTTTAGCAATATTAAGAATAACGAAGAAATGCAAAAAAGAATTCTTAACCTCTTAGAACCAGATGAAGAAGTAATATAAATTTCTCACGAAATGAGACTATCTGTTGCGTAAGTAACCCGTCGCGCGTGCCCCCTATTATCAATCGTGCCAA
>JAHJQL010000044.1 GCA_018819065.1 Nanobdellota archaeon
TGAAATAAACAGGGGGTGAAACAACGCCTAAAAAGCTGTTGTTCGAAACAAAAGTTAGACAAACAGATTCAAAAATAGAAATATTTTCAAAAATCAAAGATTTTTACATGTAGCAAACAGCTACATTCGGAGATACTGTTTAGTGAATCAAAACAATTATAAACTCTTTTTCTAATTATGATTTTCAAAGATGGTTTTAGAGCATTTATTCCCTGAGGATTGGCTTGAGAAGAAAGTTAGGTATGCTTTCTTGCTTGGTGTAGTTTATTCTGTTGTTGGAATAATCCTTGCTCGCTTGTTGTTTGGCGCTAACTCAGGTCTTGCATCTGTTATATTTACTTCTTTACTGCTTATTCCTTCTCTTCGTAAATTATTTGTTAGGGAGGAGAAGGTTGAGGAGCGTGAGAAAAAGTTTTCTTTTAAGCATCTTTATACTGATAACAAACACTTAATTGAGGCTTACATGGGTGTTTTCTTGGGTGTTTATGTCACTTATTATCTTGTTAGTTTCCTTGGCATGTACTTTGGCTTTAACACTGTTAATATTCTTCGTGAGCAGTTGTTCCTTGACCCTGCTATTTCTGGGCGTGCAACTTATAACGCTTCTTTATTCTGGAGCATCTTGTCTAATAATTGGTGGGTGCTTGCGGCTTGTTTCTTGTTATCATTAATATCTGGTGATGGCGCTGTTTTCTTCGTTGTTTGGAATGCTTCTGCTTGGGCTGCAATCTTTGGTTTTAGAGCAGTCGCCGCTGCTGCAGTCCTTGGTAAAAGTGCTCTTGGTGTTGGTCTGACAATGAATATAATAACTTTTCCACACATATTGTTGGAGGGGGGCGCGTATATTTTAGCTGGTATTGCGGGTGCTGTTATTAGCAGTGAAGTTATTTTAAGGTCTAAGGAGCTTAGAAATTTCTTGTTTTATTTAGTTGTAGCTTTGGTTTCTTTTTATTTTTTGAATTGGTTTTTGAAACTTTTTATGTATGGCTGGCCTTTGTTTGTGCTTAGAATGGGTCTTTTCATGGGAGTTCTTTACCTTTTAAAATATAGTTTTAGTGATAAGAAGCATAAAGAGGTTTTCATATACAATTATTTCTTGTTCGCTATTGCGTTGGTTGTTTTCATCATTGGCGCACTCGTCGAGACGGGCGTCTTGTCATTCTCAACAACCCTTAACACTTACTACGCGGCGTCGATGGGATTTTTACCGTAGTTTTTTTAGAATTATAGTTTGACTAGTTATTTTGAGTATTTGGCTTGGTGTTCTTTTGCTTTTTCTATTACTCTGAATAATGTTTCGGCTTCTTCTCCCCTGTTTTTTGCCACGGCTTTTTTTGCGTGTATATAGGCTTTTTTTTCTATGTGCTTGAGCGTTTTTTGGATTTCTTCTTTATTATTTTCTCGATGATAAAGTACCTAAAAATATAGTGTGTTGTTGCCTTCGTTTAGTCGGTAAAGACAAAACTCTAAAATCACTTCGTGACTCTGTATAACGATGACTAAACGACTACGCTAATGCTTCGTCCAAATTTTTCCTTGTAAACTATTAAACAGAATTGGGGGCTAAGATATTTTATTAATCAATTTGAAATGAGATAGAATGAATCTTTGATTTAGCAATTTCACGAAGAATCATCTTTTGCATGTCTTTTGCACTCTTAAAACTAGTTTTTCTTTTTTTGCACCTTTCCTTAAGTAATTCATCATTTATATCTAAATATATGATTAAATCACAACCTAATATCACAGTACCAAATAGAGGTTTACCCTTTTCTACCTTGACTTTCTCTTTAACTAAGCGAGTCATGGTTTTACCAATTTCTTCAGTCCAAACACTCTGGCAAACATAATTTTTCTCTTCTTTGGATAATAACGGGAAAACAAGATCGTCCATATCTTCAGCATTTTTGATTTTCTTAAGCAGAGTTGATTTTCCAGAAGAAGTAGTTCCTACAACAATCACTCGCTTATTTTTATATTCATCAAGTATTTTTTGAAGTCGTTCTGCAATTTTCATAGCCTTATCTCCTTTTCTAACCATTCAATATGTTCATGTTTTCTTCTCCAAAAAATATCTTCCCAAATATAATGAAATGCTAATTTTTCCCATCCTTTAAACTTTTTGAAGAAATCTAAAATTTTCTTCGTTGAAACTAATTTTTCATTGAATATTAATTTTGACATTATTTTTTGTTCCCATGGCGGAATTGTTTCTAACGCACCACAAAAATAAAAATCTTCAAAAAGCAAATATTCTACTGAAGCAGGACCAATACCATACAATTTTAACATTTCTTCTTTAACTTCATCTTTGCTCATTTTCCTTAATGCGAACTCATCAATTTCTTTATTTACAAACTGTTCTGCAAGTCTCATAAAAAATTTTGCTCGATAGCCAACTTTCAAATCTCTTAATTCTTGTTCAGATGATTTTGCCATTTTTTCTGGTTCCCAAAATGCTGATAGAACTTTATTATCATATTTTACTTTTTTATCAAATTTTTTAAACAAATTTTCTAACATCTGAACAGAACGTCTAACAGCTGCATTTTGCAGAACTATGTAAATTATCAAAGTTTCATAAAGAGAATTAGCCGCAATTGGTTTCATTCCTTTCCATTTCTTAATAATTTTACCGAGAATTTTATCGTTCTTGTATTTATCGCAAAATCCTGATATATCTGAATCAAAATTGAATCTCCATTTTATTTCTGGAATTAGGTTCTCCATAAATTGTTTTGACAATATTTTTTGAGAATAAATATTAATTTTTATCTTTGGTTTGTTTGTCGTTCCTTTATTCTCAAATTTCAACCCTAATTCCTGCCCTTCCCAGAGCATAGTTATCCAATATTTGCCTTTTTCCCAGATATTATCAGAAGATGGAAAATGAGATGGTTTGTGAAAATTAGCATCAAAATTATATGGTGCTTTCGGTTCTAAAACTATTGATTTCTTCTCATTCAAAGCTAAAGTTTTTACCATTATGATTAATTAATCTATTGTTTTTACCATTATGATTAATTAATCTATTTAAAATTTTATTGGAAATCCTTTCTCGGAAATGTTTAGTTTCAATCGAGAATGAGTCCTAAAAAAATAGATGGGGGTTTTTGGTCAATAGATTTATATATCCGCTATTTATATAAACATGTAGATGGTAAAATTTAACTTCAAAGAAAAATCATTCATAATATTTGTAATATTAGCCACAATTCTAAATTTTAATACTATCATTGCAAGTTTATTTAGTCTTCAGGTATTTCTCTATTCCAAATTCATATTGTTATACTTATTTTTATTTTTGGTTTCAACAATCCTTCTATTTATCAATACCAATAAAACGAAAAAGATAGCATGGATTCTTGCATTAATATCTGCTATAATATTTTTATTTAACCCTTCATCTGTTCCAACAAATCCAAGCTATATGTGGGGATCATTCATTTCATTTATTCAATCCATGATTTGGAAAGATTTTACTACAGCATTATTGCAATTAAATAGAAGTCTTATCCCTATAATTGTAGGTACATGTTCTTTCATTGAATTAAAGAATCATGAGAATAAAAATTTGGATAAGATTATGGGCATAATATTAATTGGATTATTCTGTTTTTCTTTGTTTGCTGATAAAATTATTTTAGGGATATTTGAATTAAATCAATACATAAAACCAGTGATATACTCACTCATTTTCATAATAGCTATCTTTCTTTGGAATAAATTTGAAAAATAATTTCAGACCAAAAACCCCTTAATTCTGTATCTAAATGACTCACTTTGTTCGTTAGATGGACGGACTCATCCTCGACTTTGCGGACGCAATCCGACCCCACTTTGTAGGGTCGGAGAAACTAACAGGAGAAGCCGTCCCGTAATTATTTTTTGGTGAGTATTGAATAGGTACTTCATTAAAGAAAAATGATTCTTTCTCTTTTAGCAGCTATTAGCTGCTTTTAATCTCCAGATTTTCTGGAGATTATGTGCTATACATGCCAAGTTCA
>JAHJQL010000045.1 GCA_018819065.1 Nanobdellota archaeon
CGACGATGAATTAATTTAGAAACTCAAAACTAGTTTACAAAAACAAGTTTTGAAAAAAGGTCTTATAACCGACCACATTTAAAAAGAAACTAAAAATTTCACAAACTAAAAAGTGTCAACTAATTTCGGACTTATTCAGTTCAAATTTAAACACAAATATTACAAAAATTCTTGAATGGTCAGAATCTATTAATAATGATAATTTGTACTCTTCAAAGGAATATGATTTGTTAGTTAATAATTTAATTTTGAAAAGAGAAAAAATACGTAACAGAGGTGCAAAATGAGCAATATAACTTTAATTGATATACTTCCATTAGACCGTGAGTTAAAAGGAATTTTTGATGATATTATTGGGTTAAAATACAAAGCACAAGATATTCTTTATGCTAATAAAGGATTAAAATATCCCTTTCAAAGAGGAAAAAAAGATTTCTCCAGAGGATTGCTCACAATTAGTTCTTTTCTTAAATCCAGAGGTCACAATGTTAAATATACTACTAATAAAAATGATTTTCTAAGTTTAATAAATGATGGGGATTTCGTGGCAGTCCCAACAATAACTCCTTATATGAACCTAGTTCAAAACATAGTAAAAACAGTTAAAAAGCAAAAAGATGTCAAAGTAGTATTGGGAGGGTATCATAGTAATTTTCTTCCCAAAGAAACATTTTCTTTTATTCCAGAAGCAGATTTTATAGTTCATGGCGAAGGAGAATTGTCAACTGCTAATTTAATTGAGGGAAATTTGACTTTTCCAGGAATTTCATTAAATAACAACGGTTCTTACAAAATATCTAATAAAACTTCTTTATTGTCTGCGGAGGAAATTCCAAACCCTGATTATTCTTTACTTCCACTTTCACTGGAAAATTATAGATTTAATATTCAAACTGCAAGAGGTTGTCTGTACAGATGCGATTTCTGTGTTAATGGATTTTTTTGGGGGAATCCAAGGTATACTTCCATTGATAAAGTTGAACAAGAACTAGTTTTTTTAAGTTCGGTTTTACCAGAAGAAACATTCATACATTTCTCAGATAATATATTCACTGCCTCAAAAAAACATGCGCTTGATGTGTGTGACATTATAATTAATAATAATATTAATTTTCAATTCTCAGGCGATATAAGAGCAAAATTCATTGATGAAGAATTAGTAAAAAAAATGGAAGATGCAAATTTTAAGAGACTGTGTTTGGGTTTTGAAGATGCTAACGATAGTATAGTCTCAAAGAGCAAAGGATATTTGAATCTTGAAGATAATATTAAGTCTGCTAAAGTTATACGTAATAATTCTAATATAGTCATAGAAGCATATTGGATTATAGGTCTTCCAGGAACTAATTTTGAATTTATGTTAAATAATCTTAATATTGCTGAACAATTAGTAAATGAAAATATTGTTGATGCTCTTGCAACAAGTACTATATTTACTCCTTTACCAGGCAGTCCTATTTATAACACTCCAGAAAAATTTGATGTTAATATTAAGAATAAAAATTGGGATGCATATATTAGACATAATTATGAACCAATATATTCTTTATCAAATCTAAATCAAAATCAATTAAAGTCTTATTTGCTCTTATTTGAATCAACTTTGCTTAAAACCTATTGTAATAAAATTGGTATTGAAGAAAAAGATGTTTTAAAAGTTCATAAGAATATGTTTGCTAAATAATTTTAATTTATTTTTTTTTACAAACAAATATATTAAAAAGAGGAAACTTTGTATATATTTTATATGTTTTTGGGTCATATTTCTTGAAATCTGCAGTTGGCTTGCAATCTATTAAATCCACAAGCTCAAATCCTGCTTGTTTAATTGCAAAAAGATGGTTTCTCATTGGTCTAACATGTTGGTTAACTTTCATGCCAGGAACTAATTCAACCGTTCTCACATATGATTTCCAACAATTACCAAAACAAGTTTTTTCTTTATTATCGTCTTTAATATATCCAACTACATTGTATAATTTATTATCAATTCTGACTTTTTCTCTTGCGCCACTAATAATACTTTGGTCAGAGTAGAAAAATAATGAACCTTTCTTTAAAACTCTATTAACTTCTCTAAATGCTTTTTTCAAATCTTTTATGTAATCAACTACTAAGCTCGCAGTTATAATCTCAAAAGAATTATCTTTAAAAGGAAGTTTATTCATAGATGCAATCTTAAATTCTGCATCTGGACAATTAACTTTAGAAATATTTATCATTGTTTTACTAATATCAACTCCTGCAACTTTTGCACCTAGCTTAAGATATTTCTTTGCATGGTCTCCTGTACCACAACCAATATCAAGTAATTTTTTGTTCTTAATTTTTCCAACTGCTTTAATCATACATGGAATTTCAAGAAATTCATTAAACAGTCTCTCAGGTTTTTTATTAATTCTAGTTAAATTATACTCTTCACCAAACTTATCATACATTATTTTTGTTTTTTTCTCAATATTCACGATTAATTTAATGCAATGGAATATATAAAGTTTACCCCGTAACTCTGTAAGCTCTTAACATTATCTAAAACAATCCTCTGCTATCAATTGTTCTTTCTTTGAATAATCTTGTAACTGTCTGTGCTATCTTTACTTTCATATTATCTGTTACTAGTTCAGGATTGTGGATTGCTCGATTAATGATTGATCTATCGCAACCAACTGTGTCTGCAAGTTCAGATTGGCTCATATTAAGGATTTCTAGAATTAAAAGGAGTCTTTCATTATCTGCCATCATTTAACCTCTTTAGTTTGTTGATATTTGTTGATTTGAGTCTGTTTTTCTTTCCTATCACCATTAATTTTCATTAAACGTAAAATTTGTTTATCACTGCTGCTAATCTTATTCCAATTACCAATTAAGAATTCATCTAATTCCTCATCAGACATATCAGATAATCTCCTGACTCTACATCTCATTAATACTGGTTCATCAGATGTCATTTTATTTCTCTTTTATTGTTTATCTTTGTATTTAGTTGTTTGAATTCTTCAAATTTCTTCAAAAGCTCTGGATCTTTTGCAATATCCATAAAATAGTTCATCGCATCATCAATATCCTTGTTTTTTCTATCTTCTAATTCAACTACTGATTTTGTTGTTAAGCCGTAGCCACATTTTGAGCAAAAATTAGATTTTGGTCTGTTAACAGTTTCACATAAACTGCAAATTCTTGATTTATCTTCATCTTGTTCTTTTTTACTTACTAATCCGTTCATATTAAGAATTACATCATCAATATCTCTGCCGCTAAGATGTGTGTAAACTGAAGGTGTATCGCTTCCTCTTTCCCATCCAAAAAACAATCTTAATTGTGGTTCGGTTAAAGTTTTTGAAAGCTCAGTCGCTCGACTGTGGCGAAATGAGTGAGGATTACATCGTTTTTTTATGTTTGCACGAGCAAATAATTTTCTTAATATTTTAGTTGCTCCAGCATATTGTAACTGTGTGCCTTTATTTTTATCACTGTCACTCACCCAAAAATAGTCTTCTTCATTAGTGTTTTTTTTGGTTTGCATATATTGTGCTAATAACTGTGTTGAAGTAACAATTGGAATCCATCTTTCACCAGTTTTCCCATCCAATCTAACCCTTGCGAATTTATCACTAAACTTAACATCCCTATTTTTCATATTAAGTATCTCGCCAATTCGTCCACCAGACTCATAAATAAAATTGATAAACCCTAAATCTTTAGAACTATTTGCGTTATTTGAACAATTATTAATATCATCCCACGTTATAAGGTCAAATTTAATGGTTTTTTCTTTAACACTTAGCTTAGTTTTAATCCAATTAACTTCTGGGGGTGATTCTTTAGTATTTCTTAACCATTTGTAGAATTGTTTTAGAACCCTTCCATAATCTATTTTTGTTGAAGGAGATAGTGGTTGTCCTTTCTTCCAAGAAATAGTGCAGGTTGATGAATTAATTTTTCCAACAACATATTCAATATCTTGCTTGGTTGCATCTTCAAAAGGTTTATTCAATAGTATTGCAATTTTTCTTAATTGCCAAGATAATTTAACAATCCTCTCATCGCCAATTCTATTAGCACTTAAATGTGCATGAAACCGTAATATGGTTTCTCGTTGTTTTGATGAAATATTCGCTTTTTCAAGTCTGACTAGTTCCTTTTGGTATATATCGCCTTTATGTTTTTTTGTTGCGTCCATTTTTGTTTCTTTAAAACAATTAGAATTACCTTGCTAAATTTATACGTTTACTAACGCAAAATATAAGTAAAAACATTGAATAGAAGTTAAAGAGCCTCCGATGAGAGTTGCACTCACGACCTGCGCTTTACGAGAGCGCCGCAATAGCTACTATGCTACGGAGGCATGAATATTTATAGTTTTTTCAGAAGCTCTTCTTTAGTGTGTTTCTTCTGACATTCCGGACAGACAACTTTTTTCTTGCTATTCTTGTTCTTCATGTAGCTGCCGACAATCTTGCCTAAAAACGTCGTTTCAACCTTTTTTCCGCACACGTCGCATTTCATAAGTTTTTGAAAATTTCTTCTCCTTTTTAAATGTTGTTTGATTTGTTTTTACAAAATATTTATATATTAATGTGACTATTACACTTTCTCATGGTTAAGAATCAACACATCTCTCTTGCAGTTGACATCGTGGTTTTTACTGTCATGAATGGATTTCTTAAAGTTTTGCTTATAAGAAGGGGTGTTGAGCCTTTCAAGGGAAAATACGCTCTTCCAGGAGGTTTTGTTCGTGATGATGAGTCTCTTGAGGAGGCTGCTCTTAGAGAACTTTCAGAGGAGACTAATGTAAAAAACATTTTCATCAAGAAGCTTTCTGCTTACGGTGATGTCAATAGGGATCCTCGCGGCAGAATTGTTAGTGTAGTATTCATTGCTTTGATTGATTCTGAGCGCTTTAAACTTAAAGCGAGCACTGATGCTATGCACGCTGAATGGGTTAATATTAATGCTATGAAATCCTTAGCTTTTGATCACAATACTATTTTGAATGATTCACTTGATGAGCTCAAGCTGGATGTGCAGACAACTAATATTGCTGCTCAAATGCTGCCTGATAAATTTACTCTTTCAGAACTTCAAAAGCTTTATGAAACTATACTTGGATCTGAACTTGACAAGAGGAATTTTCGAAAGAGAATTAAGACTTTCAACATATTAAAGCCTTTTAACGAGTCGAAGATGGAAGGTGCTCATAGACCTGCTCAGCTTTTCTCTTTTAGAGAAAAAAAATTTAGTTCGCTAAAAGACAGGGTGAGTATTCTTCTTTAGTTGTTTTTTATCTAATTATATTCTGAAGTACAACAATATTTAAATAGTTGTTAGTGTTACATATACACAAAGTAAACTAAAACACGATAAAAAATAAAATACTAAGTGTAAAAAACACAATAAGTCAACTAAAATAATACAAAAAAAGGAGACAAAAATGAACAAACTTGAAAAAATAATTTTACCAACAATGAATCCTGAAGTTGCTGCGAAAGAAATAGGATGCTTCGTAATTGAGATAATAAAGAATGCAGAATCTACTGGTGGTGTAATTGGGCTTTCTGGAGGAGTTGACAGCACAGTAACAGCTGCTCTCGTAAAACAAGCATTTGATATCTATAATAAGACTCATGACGACAAACTTGAACTGTTTGGCTATATGTTGCCTTCAAAAATAAACAAGCCAGACGACTTGGTTAATGCAATTTATGTTGCAGAAAAACTAGGTATAGACTACAAAGTTATAAATATAGAAAAAAAAATTGAATCATACAATGATCTTGAGGATTTCAATGATAATTATCTCAAAGGGAATCTGACATCAGAGATAAGAGCAAACATACTTCATCATGAAGGAAGAAGACTAAAAAAAACAGTGATTGGAACAGGAAACAAAGATGAAGATTACGGCGTTGGCTATTATACTCTTTTTGGTGACGGAGCAGTCCATCTAAACCCTATAGGTGCACTTTCGAAAAGACTTGTCAGACAGATGGCTTGTTATCTTGGCTTTGATAAAATAGCAGGAAGAGAACCAACAGCTGCACTTGAGCCAAACCAGACTGATTTCAAAGACCTCGGATATGATTATGACGCGGTAGAACTAATTATTGAAGGCAAAGATCAAGGATTTTCTAAGAAACAGCTAATACATCACCATCAAGTAAATCTGCTGGTAAAAAGCCAAATTAAAAAATATGAGACGAGTTTTGGTTACAGAAAGTTTTCAACTGTTGAGCAGGTTGTTGATGACATACTTGACAAACACATTAAAAATGCGCTTCTGAAATCAGATATAGTTCATCCGTATGTTCCAAAAATAATCTTGAGGTATGACACATGAAAGAAGCTCTTACTTACACAATACTTATAGGCAACAGAGTTTGTACGTATGATTGTGATATATGTATCTCAAAAATGACCTATGATAATGAAATTGGCTATCAGAAACCTGAAGTTAACTGGAATAAATTTGACGAGGCAACAGAAATTGCAATCAATTATCATGCTCAAAACGTTTTGCTAACAGGAAAAGGAGAGCCGACAGTCTACCCTAATCTTATGACAGAATATTTGAAAAAGCTTTTTTATAAACCATTTAACACAAGAGAACTTCAGACAAATGGCTCCCTTATTTCTTTGCCTAATTACAAAAACTATTTGCTAACTTGGCATGATCTTGGTCTTGAAACAATTGCATTATCAGTATATCATTATGACAATAAAAAAAACGAGAACCTTTTCAAGCCTAAAAATGGAAAATACTATGATATTCCAGAACTTCTGGGAAATCTACATAATTACGGATTCAAAACGAGATTATCTTGTGTTATGTTAAAGAGTTATATAGATAATGCATCTGAAGTAGAGAATATTATACAGTTTGCAAAAACAAACAATGTAGAGCAACTCACTCTAAGAACTGCAGATAGACCAGCAGAACCTCTGGATATTTTGGTTTCCAAATTTGTAGATCAAAACAGGTTGGATGCAAAAGAAGAGAATGAGATAGGTTCTTATCTAAAGTCTAACGGAAAGCTAGAAAAAATTCTAACACACGGAGCACCAGTTTATCAAATAAACGGACAAAATGTTTGCTTCACAAATGGACTGGATACGAAAGACAAGCAACATGATGGCATAAGACATCTGATTTTCTTTCCACAAGGATGGCTCACTACTAGTTGGGAGAATGTGCAAGGAGGTAGATTATTATGAAATTTGAGCCTATGAAAGCAGTATACTGCTATTTTTTTCCTGAAGTCAGAGATATAATACACGAGGTTGAAAAGAAGATTCCTGACGATATTTATATGGTTACAGCGTCGATTGAACAGGTACAACAAAGTTTAGACTCACTATTTTGTCCAGCATTGGAACTTCCGGAGAATGATGGTATTATTGATCTTGATATGATTCATTATCCTATCATTGACAGAATTGTAAAGGTCTACTCAGATACGATTCCCGGACTTGGTAAATTCGCAAACAAATATCCTACAAGCGGATCTAGTGAAGGATTGTTTCACATCCTCACAAAACTTAAGGTGAATGGTGTAGAGTCAATCAATATTCTTGATGGAGAATATGAAGGTTATCAGGCTCAGGCAACAAATTTAGGCATGAAGACAATTATTCACAATGAGATTAATGCAATGAAAAGTGAACCAGGTTATTGGTTCATATCAAATCCTTCAGCAAGAGATGGAAATATTATTTCAAACGAGTTTGTTAATGAACTTGCCAATATTGGAAACAAAATAATACTTGATTTTGCTTATGTAGGGGCTACAAAGCCACAAGTATATGATGTTGGTCATAAAAATATTGAAGCACTAGTAATCTCATTTAGTAAACCATATGGTGTCTTTCGTTCAAGAATAGGTGGTTTTGCATTTACAAAAGATGAAGTGCCATCATTATATGGCAATAAGTGGTTTAAGGACACGCTTAGATTGTTTCAAGCCTTAAAATTGGCTGAAGATATAGGCCCGAGCGGACTTTATAACAAGTATAGACCTATTCAAAAAGATATCATAAATCAAATCAATAAAAATTTCAGCTTGGATATGAAAACAAGTGACAGCTATCTTCTCGGGTACATGAGAAAAAAAGATACTTTACATCTTAATCGTGAACAATCCCTTCTTATCAAGCAGTTTGAAAGAGGTGACAACTATAGGTTTTGCCTCACACCATATTTTGAGAATATTGAGAGAGGAATTGAAAAATGAGTCAGACAATAAAAAATGGTGATGAAGTTGTGTATAAAGGTCATATAACTTTGGTGAAGAGACCATATCTCAAAAAAAACTTTGACGTGGTTTTATCAAAAGATGCGTGTGCAATCATGTATATTGATGAACAGGATGATGTCTACTTTGTTGAACAATATCGACCTGCTGTAGGAAAGAAGATATTGGAGTTACCAGCAGAAACACTTGATAAGAATGGAAAATCTCCTCTTGAACACGCAATTGAAGGACTTGTTGAGGAATGTGGAATTATAATTTCACCTTCCCAGGTAAAGTATGTTGGAACTATAGGATCATCAGAAGGGCATGATTCAGAGATGGTTTATCTTTACACAGCAAACGGGCCTCATAAAAAAACGCTGCCAAGACCAGGGAATTATGAAAGAATAGATGTTGTTAAACTAAAGTTTGACCAAGCATACAGGATGTTTAAGGAGGGAAAGATAAACGGGTCAAAATCAGCAATACTGCTCCAGCACGAATACATCAAAAGATTGGAGAAGAGGTGTTTTAGATGATACACACACCAGAAGAAATATTTGCAAAAGGCAATGCTACCTTATTTTTGTGCTCTCCCTTAAACACCATGAACCTCTGGGATATTTGTGTACCACACATAATACTGGAGGAGGCTGGTGGCAGAATAACTTATGTCCATGGTAATACTATTGATTATTCCCATGACATTGTAAACCATTTTGGAGTTGTTGCTTCTAATAAAATTATTCATGAAGATGTATTGAAAAGAATAATTGTGGTGTCCAAATGAAATTTGAAAAAGTGCTTATCGTATCGAAGATGACTGAGTTGGAATTCTACGAAACAATGTATGGTGCAAACGTTGATTCAGCGCTTAAAAAGTATAATTATGATGTCAGTGCACTTGAAAAAAACCATAAATATCATTATGAAAGCCTTGACAAGATAATTAGGCTCTTTGAGTTAAATGGAATAAAAGCCGGGGTAATAAAAAAGCAAAGCATAGGTAGGATGGATTTTGATGAGAAGTGGGACTTGATAGTTCCTGTCGGAGGAGACGGAACTTTTATGGATGTTGGTAGGTATATCTTGGATGACACGTTTCTTTTTGGAATAAAATCAAGTCCAATATCTGCTGGTTGTCATTACAACACTGATTTTTCAAATGCAGAAGAACACATAGCAAAACTCTTGAAAGGTGATTTTAAGATTGAGAAGAGAGCGAGGATAGAAGGAGTTATAGAGAACGGTGATTATATCAAAGATTTTGCCTTAAACGAGATTGCTATCGGTGACAGATACTTTGCAGGGTATTCAAGACTAAATATAGAATTTAATGGAGAAACATTTGTAACTGGTTCAAATGGCTTGGTGGTGTCAACTTACAGGGGAAGAACTGGCTGGTATGATTATATTAACATAATGGAACGTGATTCTGAAATAGTACAAAAAGCCAAATTAGCGCTTACAACTGTTGGTCTTGGTGATTGTACAGTAAATAATTCTCTTGCTGATTTTAAGATGGGAGAAGAAAATCTGATAAGATATAAAGTTGCTATTGGACACTCTGATCATGATAAGAATTATGGTTATGACTTTGGGATACTTCGTCAAGGAGAAGAGCTAATAGTGCATTCAAGAATTATCTCTGATGGAGCGGCAACTTTTGATGGAAGCAAACCTGGACGACCAAGATCAAGAACTTATAACCTTTATTTCGGTTCAAAAATAAGGTTGAGAATGTCTGATAAGCCTTTGTATGTCGTGCAGTTTTAGATTATTCTTATTATTTCTTTGAAGGCTTCTGCAACATTGATTTCTTTTTCTTTTTGATATTCTGTGTTCGCAAGATTCTTTCCTTTAAGTGGCTTGTCAGAGCCTACACCTGCAAAGAAGTAGTTCATGTATGGATTTGTGCTCATTGAACGCCATTCCATATCAACAAAGTCTCCACCCGCAGAAAGACACAACTCAAGATTTTTTCTTTTCTGGCGAAGAACTGCTGTGCTATCAGTTGTTGTTCCGCTTTTTGCTTTTTCACCAATTAATTCTTCAAACAAACCCATTAACATTTTATCGGATTCAAGAAGATTATATATTGGATGTATTCTTGGTGTTCCTTCAATTACTTTTCTCTCACTTAATGCACCTGTTGGAAGACAAATAGCTTCAACTTGGATGTCTGGATTTAAAATTCCAACTTTTCCATAATGAAATATGTTTATATTTGCATCAGGAAACTTGGCTTTTGTAATGATATATATGTTTTCAAGAACATTTTTTCCTTGGTCTGCAAAAACATAATCAAAATTTACAACTGGTTTTTCACCTATTCGGATAATTCTTGCGTTTAGAAAATCATTCTTGTTTTCTGCTTCAACATAAACATTTTTTGTGGTTAGTGATTCAAGAGGTCCCAGTATTATGTTTATCTGTTTTTGTTCTTCAACAGCTTTTTTGTCTATTAGTGGGTATAGTTCATCTACAAGGTTGAATGCGAGCTCTATAAACCTCATGCTTGCTCTTGCTTTGTCGTTTTTGTAGTGTCGCTCTTCTTTTCTAAGACCTTGTATTTTTGCAATTTCTTTTAATGCTAGATATTGGTCTAAGTCTCTTAAAAGCCTCATATCTCCTCTAGTATTTACTATGTGAAGGTCTCCTGTGCTTGGAATGTAGAAATGGTACTCTTCTGACTTTAATGGCTTGTACTTTACATAATTTATATTTGCATCCAAAAATAGGTTTTCTACTTCTTCTGTTCTAAAAGCGTTATGTTCCTTGAAAAGCTTCATGTTTTCAAGTTGAATTTTTCTAAAACTTGGGTCTGGATGAAGCTTTCTATCATATGTGTAGATTTTTATTTCCTCGCGAGACATTAAGTCTGTTAGTGCTCCATTGTGGTCTGTTTTGTGCATTGTTTACTTGAAGGTCGTGTAAATATATAAATGTTTCGGCACGTTGTCACTTAATAGTGATTAACTGCTTGGAATATTATAATTCTGCAGTTATACATCCTTATGCGTCTTACTCCTCAAAAAAGGATTACGCATGAATTTTATAAAATCGGGCGTGCATATTTTTCGGAATATTTATTAAGTTGAGGAAGTGTGTTTCCAAATATGAATTATTTAGATATAATTAATGAAGATGACGAGATAATTGGTCGAGAAGAGAGAAATACAGTTCATGAGAAACACCTTTTGCATCGATCTATCCATATAATTGTTGTGAACAATAAAAACCAAATTCTTCTTCAATTAAGAAAAGCTTCAAAAAAACAATATCCTTTATTTTGGAGCGGATCAACAGCCGGTCATATTGATTCTGGTGAAAATGTAACAAAATGTGCAATTCGGGAAATATTTGAAGAAATTGGATTAAAAACAAAATTAACTTTTGTTGATAAATTCATAATAAACGATGCTGTCGAACACGAATTGGTCAATGTTTTCTTCACTAGAAGTGATGGACCATTCAAAATTGATTTCGGAGAAGTTGAAAAAGTAGAATGGTTTGATATAGAAACACTTAGAAAGAACAATAGTATGAAAATGACTCCTCATTGTAGGAAAGCAATAGATTTAGTGATTAAGAAATACTTCTAAAGCCAAAATTTTTAATTGTGTATAATCAATGTTAGTTTCCTTTTTCCTCGACACGAGTCTCCACGAACGAGTGAGAGGTGCAAGTGTCAGAGATGAAAAAGTTCGAGACCGTAAGGTCGAGAAAGTCAGAGCAGGAAATTATTGTTCTTCTTTATGGTATAGTTCTAGAAATGTTATTTTATCTTCAGAAGAATCGTAAGAATATGCGAGTCTGTAATGCATCACATACAATTCTCTAGTATTTTTTCTTTCATAACGCATTGGTTTTCCAATCTCCGGATTCTCAATTATCTTCTCTACTTGCTTTTTGATTCTGTCTTTGAAGGCGTTGTCCTTAATCTTGCTAATTGTTTTCAGAAAGTCTTTTTTGTATTCAATCAGCATAATCTCAGCTCTTTGAGAAATTCCTCTTTAGTTTTGGTTATGAATTTTCCTTTGTCATACTCCTTCCATGCTTTATCGACTCTTTCTGCAAAGATTAGATCGTCTTTTAGGTCAGATGCTAAACCTTTCATATTTTTTAGAACAATCCTCTCATTATCTTTAACCATTAAGAATTCATCTCCTACTTTAATATTATTTCTCAAATTACTAGGGATAACAATCTGTCCTTTTGTACTAACTTTTGCAATAGCAAATTCCACAAATATCACCTAGTGTAAGGTATAACTTACTAGTATATAAAGTTTGTGAGTTTATCAGTATCTCCGAATGTAGCTGTTTGCTACATGTAAAAATCTTTGATTTTTGAAAATATTTCTATTTTTGAATCTGTTTGTCTAACTTTTGTTTCGAACAACAGCTTTTTAGGCGTTGTTTCACCCCCTGTTTATTTCAC
>JAHJQL010000046.1 GCA_018819065.1 Nanobdellota archaeon
TGCATGAAATTGTTGCCATCGGTTCGCATATAGCACATTTTTCAGAGAGAAAAGTTCTCTCTTGCAATCTCCGAACTTTTCAGGAAGAATTAATCAAGAATGCTCACAAATTGATGGCAACACATTAAATGGATGAAGCCTTATAATACGTAAAATTTTTAAATAACATCATTCTGTACGTATTAAATGAATAAACTCAAGTTAGATAATAAAGATAAACTGATAATACAAGCTCTAGAAGAAGATGGACGAGCATTAATTAAAGATATTTCTAAGAAAACAAAAATTCCAAGAGACAGTGTTAATTACAGGATAAAAAAATTGCGCTCAGAAGGAGTGATAAAAGGCTTTTCGCCTATCTGTGACACAAACAATATGGGACATCCGATTTATACATGGGTGAATCTTCAATTGCAAGGTTTTGATAATGACATTGAGAATAAATTTAAGAGTTTTCTAAAATTCCATCCAAATATAATATACATCGCTAAAGTAACTGGTCAGTATCATTATATATTTACTGTTGCAACGAGAACAATAAATGAATTTGATGAAGTATTAAGAACAATCCTATCACAGTTTCCTAATCTGATAAAGACTTACAACACTTCATTGATGATAGAAGAAGTGCAGTATGATACATTCTATAGGTTGATTAAATAAATCTTATTCTAAGTGTTTCTTGCAATTTAACAATATAACTTTATGCTTCTTATCTTCTTTAATCTCAAAGATGTTTATTGTTGTGTTGTGCTGTTGCTCTAAATTCTTCATGTGTTTAACCGGCTTATTCATAATTATAGTGATTAAAACCTTGTTTATCCTGTTGTGACCAACAAACAAGACTGTCGAGTTTGGATTCTTTTTGTAAACATCATCTAATAATTTCTTCACTCTTTTTTTCATACTGGAAAGCGACTCAACATCTTTTGGACGGTTATTCCAATCAATATCTTCTCTGTGTTTTCCTGAAAAACTTCCAAGATCTGACTCCCTTAGCTCCTCTACAAGAAAGAGCGGTGTTTTTGGATGAAACTTCGCAATTTCTCTAGTAGTGTCAGCTGCACGGGCCAAATCGCTAGAATAAATAAAGTCAATTTTTTCAGATTTTAATCTGAGAGCAAGCTTTTTTGCCTGCTCTAAACCAGTCTTTGAAAGCTTTCCGGGCTGGTGACCTTGCAAGATTCCTTTTTCATTCTCAACTGTTCGTCCATGGCGAGTAAGGATTAGTTTCATGATGTTGTGAAAAACCTTTAGTTATTTAATAATTTATTTAATAATTTATCTAAAACTGATTTTTGGTTAATTTTATAAATTTCAATCCTATACTTAATATTTATGAGGATAGAGATTAAAAAAAAGTGTAAATTTAAAAAAAGAATATTTTTAATCTTGATAGTTGTACTTATAGGTATAATCTTCTTGACCAACAGGACGAGTGTTGTTGAGGAGAGTTTCATTGAGAAGAATGAAACAATTTTGGTGGAGGATAAATACTTTGAAATGAGAAAAAACATGATTGAGCGCCAGCTGAAGGGGCGAGATATAAGTGATAGAAAGGTCTTGGAAGTGATGAATAAGATTGAGAGACACAGGTTTGTCCCTCCAAGCCTTGTAAATGATGCGTACGGAGATTTTCCATTGCCAATTGGCCACGGGCAAACCATAAGCCAGCCCTACATAGTTGCTTTGATGACGCAGATACTAGAGTTAAAAGAGGATGATGTTGTTTTAGAACTTGGAACGGGCTCAGGCTACCAGGCGGCTGTGTTGTCTGAAATTGTTAAGAAAGTATACACTGTAGAGATAATTCAGTCCCTCGCTGATGAAGCCAGTGATAGATTGAAGAGGTTAGGCTATGAAAACGTTGAAGTAAAACATGGAGATGGTTATTTTGGTTTGGAAGAAAACGCCCCTTTTGACGCTATAATAGTAACAGCGGCTGCAAACCATATACCTCCTCCACTGATAAAACAGCTTAAAGAAGGTGGAAGATTAGTCATACCTTTAGGAGAAACTTTTTCTTTCCAGACACTGACAATAGTGACGAAAGTAGAAGGAGAGCTAAAGACTGAGTTTGTAACTGGTGTTAGGTTTGTTCCTTTGACTGGTGAAGCCTTGAAAGAATAAAGCCAACTAAGTAAACAGATCCTGCAAATAGCAAAACATTGTTATAACCAATAAACAAAGCCGTAATAACAGCGAGTATTGGACTAAGCACTGAAGCACAGCCATTAACAGCCCAAGCCCATGCGACAAGCTCTTTTTTTATCATTCTAATCCCTAAGGGGAACGGAAAGCCCATGAAGAAGGCAATCGGAGCGGTTATTAGCATGCTTAAAACAATTTTCACCATCAAAGAGTGTTGCATCAAAGATTCAATGATGAAGTCTAATGAGAGTGCATATACTATTGTGAGGGCGAATGTAATAATGATAATCTTACTAAGACTATTCACAAGGATCCTTTGTGAGTATAAAGCTCCTATGCTTGAAAAAAGGAGTGTTGAGAATATGATTGTTGAAGAAGAAAATACTATGTGTCCTAAGAGCAAGGTAAACTTTTGTATTAACACTATCTCGATGAATAGGTATCCAAGGCCTATTGCGAAGAAATAAATAAGCGGCCTCCTAATTATTATTTTTTTACTTCTAAAAAACATTATTGGCAGAATAATTAGAATTAGTGACAAAAGAGCTGCTTGTGCAAGGATGAACAGCATCAGAAAGCCTGAGTCAAGGAAAGGGTTCCACCTTTGTTCAACTAGTTCATTGAGTTCTTTTATTTTTGAAACTTTGAAGAAATTGAAATAGAAAGGTTTATCATCGCTTACTGGTTTTACATTGAAGACATAATCTTTGTAAAACCCTTCTTTATCATCAAGCATTTTTTTAACAGCATTGTAATAATAAGGCTCTTTGAACTTGAGGTTTTTGTTAGGCGTGAAATTTCCTGGGAGATATATTATGTCAAACTGGTTCTTTTCACAAAAAAATTTTATTTTCTCAATTGCTTCATCTCTTAAATCGTTTTTAAAAACAAGCAACGTCACAGTTGTCCATGAGCGAAACATCGCTGTTCTTTTAGAATCCTCATCTATCTCCAGCGCTAGTGAGAAGAGCCTCAAGCTTTCTTTTGGAGGAAATGACAGCCACCTCGTAACCACTAGCACTCCTTCTTCACTTAATGAATCATAGTAGTCCCTAAAAGCTTCCTTTGTCAAAAGATAATTATCATTTAAGTTTGAAATCCCTGAAGGACCTCCTAAAACATTGCCTGCTAAAGACACTATTATTACGTCAAACTTTTCATCATTCTTTTTAACAAAGCTTCTACCCTCACCCCACACAACTGTTGCGTTGTTATAAATATTTCCAGAGTAGTCTGCATATTCGCCTTTCAACAAGTTAATAACTACTGGGTTTGTCTCTACAGCAGTGACTGTCGCGTTGTTTTTCAAACCAACTAAGACGTCAAGTCCTGCGCCTGAGTTAATGACTAACACTCTCTTTTTGTCATTCAAAAAATAAGGTATGGTTGATGGCAGGTGATTGGTGAATCCGAGATTTTCATATTTTGTGATGACATTCATATTACTGCCATCTATCATCACTCCTATCTGTGCTGGCAGCGTTTCGTTAAAAGTAGGACTTAAACCAGGTGCATATCTTGCAAAGGAACTTTCAACCAAGTCAACCCTTGAAAAAGAATTATATTTTGTATCTATCAATTTTGCATCCGGAACATTTAAGGCTTGGCTTAATTCTTTGTATTCAGACATATTTATCTCGATAGGCGCGAAAAATAACAATAGGTTAATTGCGGCTAGCAACAAAACAACTATTATCTTTGTGCTTGTTCTCGAATCTCTGGAGATGAAGAAAAAAGATGAAGCCAAACCAAGCAGTGATATAACAAGGATTGCTTTTATGTTAAACAAGGAAATTAAGAGCAATGCACAAATTGTTCCCACAGCTGACCCTGATAAGTTGTAAAAATAGATTTTTCCAGACATTTTCTGAAATTTTGAAAACAAATGCGCGATTATAAGCCCGAAGAAGAAGAACGGTAATCCTAGAAAAACGTAGTAGACCGTCAAGGAGAATAAATGTGTGTAGTCAAGAACTGCCTTGAAAGGGTCAAATACTGTGTTGTTAGCTATGAAAAATCCAATAACTGATGATAACGAGAATAAAATAGCTGATGTAAACAGAGGATTCCTGATCTTTTTTATCGACAGAAAAGTTCCTGAAACAGCAATTCCAAATAAGGCTATGCTTACAACCATGAATGCAAAGTGGTACCATTGCGCTATTGAGAAAAATCGGATAAGACTTATTTCCAAAGCTAAAGCTGCCGCTGATATAAGAAAGACTCCAAAGTATATCTTCTTCATCAATTAATCAGATTGTTTGCTGATTATAAAAATGTTTTTTTTGAAAAACATCTACCTTTTCTCATTCTTCTCAAGCTTTCTTAAGAATGCATCTTCTAAGTTTACCTTGCGAATCCAGCAAAGTTTGTTTAGTTGCCAGAGGACATCTGCGACTTCTTTTTCAAAGTCGTCTTTTTTCTGTCTTTCCCTAATAGCCTCGCACACCTCGCCAACCTCTTCAACCAGGTGAAGAACAACTTCTTTCTCATCCTTTGGGAGATTTCCTTTCCTAGTCATCTGTTCAATTTGTTTTTTCTTTAGTTCTTCAAGATTCATTACATTATTTGGCAAGGATACCCTGATTTTAATCAGGGAGGAATTGCCATCCTCCGTAAGTTTTTTCTAACATGTTTGATTATAAGTTTGCGCGCGACGAAACCGGCGCACGCAAAAACTCTGTTTCAGTTTAGTGTGAGCTGTAAATTTTCGTTGCGTCGGAGGTATCAAAAAGCTTTCGCTTTTTGGGACTCCCAAAAATCTTTGATTTTTGTTAGCAACGAAAAATGAAAGGTTTGAAACGTATGAAGCATGCAGTTGGTCAAAATTGCTTTCACCTTGTGTGGAAGGTTAAGTATTCCTATTCTTTTTGAATAGGCTGCACTTGAAAAAGTGTGTTGAAGGTGTGATAAGGCTTATTTGCCTTGAGCGTGGTTGGGATGTTCATGAGCTCCAGGTTATGCCTGATCATGTGCATTTGTTTATTGGTTTTCCACCGACTATTGCACCATCATATGTTTTTGCTGTTTTAAAAGCAAAAACAGCAGGTGCTTTGTTTAGGAACTTTCCTTGGCTTAAGGAAACTTTTCGTAAAGGCCATTTCTGGAGCCCGGGAAAATTTTACCGTTCAGTCGGTAACGTCACTTATGATGTAATCCAAAATTACATCAAGTACAGTCAGGGAAGCTGGAAAACCAACTTTGCCAACCTTCCATCTTACTATCAGCAACGAAAGCTTTCAACTTTCGCTGCTTGAGTCTTTTTTTTTGACTCAGGAATACCTCGGCTTTAGCCGAGGTTGTTTATTTTAATTTATTTTCGTTTTTTCTCTTTATATATTCTTTCATAACTTTCTTCACTTCTTCTTTTACAGCTGGTATAAATTTTATAGTTCCAGCGTAGTCATGCCCTCCACCGTTAATTTTTCCGTGAGGAATTTTTTTTCTAAGAGATTCAATGACTTCTTTGACTGAGAAATTCATCCCATCAACTCTGAATGTGATAAAGTCATCAGCAAGTCCAAGGGTTATCCTTTTACCCTGTTCAAGCCGGTGTGCTATTCCAACAATCTTTCCAGGCGTTGGGTACTCACCATATGAGCTTACCTTGTTTATGTCAAGCCAGAAAACGTTTTTATCTCTTACAACAAACTTCTTAGTTATTACTTTGTATTCCTCAGTTTTTTCTTTGATGCTTGGAAGGAGTAGTTTCATCATTCTTTCCTGTTTTTCATTGAACAAGTCATATATCATGTCTGACTCCATGAATGAGAGGTTGTAAGCTTCAAAGTCAACGCATAACGCGAGTTCTTCTAAAAATTCTTTTTTATGACCACTGAGCCTTGCGTAGTGATCAACAATTTCTTGTGAGCTCTTGTCAGCGACTCCTGATAATGCAGGGTATATATTATTTGGATCTCCGATTCTCTTAGCGACCTCGTAGCCCAGCATTCCTGCAGTGACATCACCATTATTAGTTATGGTTCTTGGATTTAGGAATACATCAACCCTCTTTTCAACCTCTTCACTGTACACGTGATGGTCAATTATCAAGACATCAACGTTGTACTGTTTGATTCTTTTTAGCGCGAGGAGGTCTTCTTCTCCGCAGCCATTGTCAACTATTATGAGCAGCGGCTTTCTATTACTTGCTATTGATAATTGAAAGTTTGACAAGTCTTTTAACGCGTCAGAGTAGTCGTAGTAAGGCGCTTTCATAGGCAAACGCTTATATTTTTGCCAAGCCTTCATATTCTCTTTTTGAATGATTGGCAAGATTACTTCTTCAATGGCTAATGCGCCGCAGTAGCCGTCGCAATCAGCGTGGTGCCTCAGAATTATAAGTGACCGCTCATCAATAGCCTTCTTTATGATATCTGCAGCTTTTTTTATCGTTGGTTCTAAATCCTTTAAAGTGGTGTTGTTAGTCATTTTTTCATGCAGCGCAATACTTCGTCGTGCAATGGGCCGTTTGTTATTATGATGTCTTCTTTGTTTTTCAAGCTTAACTCTTCTCCAAGAAGGTTAGTCATCTTTCCACCGGCTTCCTTGACAATTATTAGTGGCGCTGCAAAGTCTCCTGGCTTCTTGTTAAAATCAACGCATAACCCTGCATTTCCTCTTGCTATTTGTATGCTGTTAAATGAGAAAACTCCGCAAGCTCTCATCTTAAAGGACTTGTCCATTAAGCTGATTAGCTTATCTTGCCATTGCTTCTTCTTGTTGATGTTGCTGTCAACTAAGAACAAAGAGTTTCTCATTTTCTCTTTGTTAACTTTGATTCTTTCTCCGTTGATAAACGCGCCTTTTCCTTCCTCTGCAAAGCAAAGCTCATCAGTTATTGGAAAGTAGATGACTCCTAAAACTGGTTTTTTGTCATGCCAGAGACCTATATTGACTGAAAAAAGTGGTATCTGAAAAACGTAGTTGTTTGTTCCGTCAAGAGGGTCAATCACCCAGGTATAATCTGAGCCTTTTTTTATGCTTCCAGCTTCTTCACTCCAGATATTCTCGTTTGGAAAAGACTTTTTTATTGCGTCAATTATAATTTTTTCAGAGCCAATATCTATTTGTGTGACTGTCTCTTTGTTCTCCTTGTAAGAGATCTCTTTTTTTTTATGATAATTCTCTTTGATGTATTCTCCTGCTTTCTTTGCTAGTTCTTTTGTAAATTCTAACCTGTCCAATTTTAGTTCCTCCAATTTGTGTGTCCAAAGTGTATTATTAAATCTATTCCTATGTTTTGAGCCTCTATTGGTATGTCGCATGCGCCAAAGCAAGAACCGCTCCATATGAAAACCTCTGCGCTTGTCTTACTCCTTAATTCATCAGTTATATCCTTTGCCTTTGGTTTTAGACCATTAGGCAGGTGAAGAAGCACTTTTTTAGCTTTTTCAGACTTTATTTTCTTAATGACTTTCTCTAAATCTAATTTATACATGGTTTTTATAGAACAAAAGGTTATATTTAAAGGTTAATAAAAAAATTGTTTTACTTCTTTTTTGGAGTTGTTTTTTTCTTTACTTCTTTCTTCTCTTCTTTTGTTGTCTCTTCTGCTTCTGATTTCTTTTTTTCTGGTTCTTCTTTTTTTGTTGCTTTCTTTGGCTTCTCTTTTTTCTCTACTTTTTCTTCTGTCTCTTCAGTTGTCTCTTTAATTTCTTCTGAAACTGCTTCTTTTATTGCAACTTCTCCTTTTTCTTCTCTTCCTTTATTTTCAATTTTGAGAATTCTGATGTTAAAGGCTCTTATAGGTGTTATCTTTGATATCTTCGTCTTGACATCTTTTAATATAGTTCCTTTCAACAGCTCATCAATACTATTTTCAAAAGTGTTTTTTGAAAGAATTTCTTTTAAGGCTGTTTTGGTTGTGGCCCGTAGATTTGTGGCTATTGACTTGTAAACCATGCTGTTTGTAATTGTGAGGGTTTTAACTCTTACTAGTCCGTCTTTTGTGTTGACTGGGAATGAGTCGTCTATCTTGCTCTTTCCTCTTCTGACAAGCCTTTTTACGGCTGAAGGCAATAATTCATACTTGACAATCTCAGTTATTCCCTGTCCTTCCTTTACATCTTTTATCCTGAATTGAAGGTTGATAATCTGCTTTTTAGGGTCGCCGGTGATGTTCATAAGGTTCATCGTGATGTATCGTCCCTTCATAGAACTAGACTCTGTTAGCAATGATTCTCCTAACACTTTTTCATTTAGTATCTTAGGTGCAAGTATAGGATACCACTTTTTTTTCTTAACTTTTTTTGTTGCTGTTTGTTTCTTAACCATTGTCGTGAAGAAATTTTAATTGCTTTAAATAGATTACTATTTTTTTTTAGATGTCTAAATCAACCACTTTTTTGGCGTTGTTTTCAATGAATTCTCTTCTTGGCTCGACGTTTTCACCCATCAAGATATTAAATATTCTGTCAGCTTCTATGGCGTCTTCTATTTTTATCTGTTTTAGGGTTCTGTTTTTTGGATCCATCGTCGTTTCCCAAAGCTGCTCAGGATTCATCTCTCCAAGGCCTTTATATCTTTGGATTCCAGCCCCTGGACCAACTTCTTTTAATGTTCGCTCTTTCTCCTCTTCTGTCTGGGCGTATATCTTTTGCTTTCCTTGCTTTATCAAGTATAATGGTGGCTGGGCGAGATATATGTATCCTTTCTCTACCAGCTGTGACATGTATCTGAAAAAGAATGTCAAAAGAAGCGTTGTTATGTGATTGCCGTCAACATCAGCGTCAGTCATTATTATAATTTTATGATACCTAGCTTTGTCAATGTTAAAATCCTCTCCTATATTTGTGCCAATGGCTGTTATTATCTTTATTATTTCCTGGCTGCTCATTATCTTGTTGATTCTTGACTTCTCAACGTTTAGTATCTTTCCCCTCAATGGAAGTATAGCTTGAAACTCTTTGTTTCTTCCTTGCTTTGCACTTCCACCAGCAGAGTCTCCCTCAACTAGGTATAATTCGCTCTTGCTTGGGTCTCTTTCTGAACAGTCAGCTAGTTTTCCTGGTAAGGTAGTTGATTCTAAAACTCCTTTGCGCCTTACAAGCTCTCTCGCTCTCTTTGCAGCTTCCCTGGCTTTTGCGGCGCTGACTGCTTTTAGTATTATGTTCTTTGAAACGCCTGGGTTCTCTTCAAGGAATGTGCTTAAGCCATTTGTTACGAGGCTGTCAACTATTCCTTTCATATCACTGTTTCCAAGCTTAGTCTTTGTCTGGCCTTCAAACTGTGGATTTGGAATCTTTAATGATATTATGGCTGTTAACCCTTCTCTTACGTCATCGCTTGAAAGCTTAACATCTTTTATCAAACCTTCTTTTTCACCGTAATTATTCAACGTTCTTGTAAGCGCAGTCTTAAAACCTATTAGGTGTGTTCCTCCTTCATGAGTGTTTATGTTGTTTACGAATGAAAACACGCTTTCAGAATATGCAGTGGTGTACTGCATGGCTACTTCAAGCTCTACATCATCTTTTTTCTTCTTCAGATAGATTGGTATGTGTATGGCTGTCTTGTTCTTATTCAAAAATTCTACAAAGCTAAGTATTCCTCCTTCATATGAGAACTCCTGCTTCTTATCATTTTTTTGGTCTTCTATAATTATTTTTAATCCTTTATTTAAGAATGCAAGCTCCCTAAGCCTGTTTAGCAATGTTTCAGAATCATATTCTAATACTGAGAATATTTCAGTGTCAGCTTTGAATATGACTGTTGTCCCTCTACCATTTGTCTTTCCAAGATTCTCAACAGGCCCTTGTGGTATTCCTCTTTTATACTTCTGCACATATTTTAATCCGTCTTTTTCAACAGTCACTTCTAAGAATTCTGATAATGCGTTTACCACAGAAACCCCTACTCCGTGAAGCCCTCCGGAGATCTGGTATGTTTTCTTGTCAAACTTTCCACCCGCGTGAAGCTTGGTCATGACTAGTTCTAATGCGCTCACCTTGTATTTTGGGTGAATGTCAACTGGTATTCCTCGGCCGTTATCTTTGACAGTTATTTGATTATCTTTGTGTATTATGATTATGATCTCGTTGCACTCACCAACCATTGCTTCATCTATTGAGTTATCGACCACTTCATAGACTAAGTGGTGAAGCCCTCTTTCACCAGTGCTTCCAATATACATGCTTGGTCTCTTTCTGACTGCTTCAAGTCCTTCTAGAACTGTTATGTTGTTTGCGTTGTAAGTCTTTATGTTTTCTGTCATTTTGTCAACTCTTTTGAGTCCCTAAAAAATGGTGTTTAGAACTCTATAATTGTTGATAGAGGCCTCTTTAAAAACATTTCGGTTGAATTATTGCGTTTAAAGCCCTGAAACCCGAGAATTCTGCCGTTTCAGAGTTTTGAATCCAAGCCTTTGAAGCCTTATAATCAAAGAA